>NZ_JBFSUV010000010.1:0-105998 GCF_041467515.1 Vibrio sp. 10N.247.311.12 | reverse complement strand
ACCGATGACCTCAACCTTGGCAAGGTTGCGCTCTACCAACTGAGCTAGTATCGCAATCTGAAAACGTCTTTCTCCGTTCAGGGCTGCGAATTATAAGAGCATTTTTTTGTGATGCAAGTCCTTAATGCAAAATTACGAAACTTTTTACTCAACTGCTGTAAAAGCACACAGATTTGCAAAAAAAACGGCTCTTATGTCCCTGAAAAGTTAGATAAACGTGATCATTTTATTCGACTAGATGTTAATAATCGTTTTTCGGTAGTACTGCAGCTCGGCGATCGACTCTCGAATATCGTCTAACGCAAGGTGACTTCCCGACTTAGAAAAACCATCTAACACTTCAGGTTTCCAACGACGAGTCAGCTCTTTCAGAGTGCTTACGTCAACATAGCGGTAGTGGAAGTACTCTTCTAACTCTGGCATGTGCTTGTATAGGAAACGACGGTCTTGACCAATGCTGTTGCCACAAATTGGTGACTTACCTTTTGGTACCCATTTTTCAAGAAACTCAATGGTTTGTTGGATGGCATCTTGCTCTGAAACCGTGCTTTCTTGAATTCGCTTCACGAGGCCGCTGCCAGTGTGCGTCGTTGTACACCACTCGTCCATCTTGTCCAATTCACTCTGAGGTTGGTGAATAGCCAAAACAGGTCCTTCAGCCAGGATGTTAAGCTCACTATCAGTAACGATAGTAGCAATTTCAATGATTTTATGAGTTTCAGGATCAAGTCCTGTCATCTCTAGATCAACCCAAATAAGGTTCTGATCGCTAAAGGACATAAGGCGTCGCCTATTTGTTTATGTGTAAAAGAGGTACTATACCCAAATAACTATACTCAAACTAGCTTTAGGACCATCGAAATCACGTGGTACCAGCAACATCCTGTTTGAGTCCCCAATCATCAAGTTAGATGTGTTAAGTGAAAAATTGTGGCTAAAAAAAAGAAGTTAACCAAAGGTCAAGTACGTCGTGTACGTAGCAACCAGAACAAGCGACTCAAGAAAGAAGATTCTATCCAATGGGATGAGAACATGCTTGGCGGAACCAAAAGCGGACTCGTGATTACGCGCTTTGGCCAACATGCTGATATCGAAGATCTTGAAACTAACGAAGTTCATCGTTGTAACTTACGCCGTAGTATCGAGACTTTAGTTTCTGGTGACCGAGTGACTTGGCGCGCAGGCTTAGAATCAATGGCCGGTATTTCTGGCGTTGTGGAAGCGGTTGAGCCGAGAACTTCAATGCTGACTCGCCCTGATTACTACGATGGCCTAAAGCCAGTAGCTGCGAACGTCGACCAAATGGTTATCGTATCGGCTGTGCTACCAGAGCTATCACTTAATATTATCGACCGTTACCTAATTGCTTCAGAAACGGTAAACATCGCGCCGCTTGTTGTACTGAACAAGGTCGATCTACTGACTGATGAGCAGATTGCTGAATACCGTGAAACACTTAAAGAGTACGAGAAGATCGGCTATAAAGTGATGTTCGTGAGTAAAGAGTCTGGCTACGGCATCAAAGAGCTGGAAGCTGAACTCAAAGACCGTATCAACATCTTTGTTGGTCAATCGGGTGTGGGTAAATCAAGCCTAGTGAATGCATTAATGCCTACGCTAGACATTGAAGAAGGCGAAGTCTCTGAGAACTCAGGTCTTGGTCAGCACACAACCACAGCAGCTCGTTTATACCACTTCCCTTCTGGTGGTGATCTGATTGATTCACCAGGAGTGCGTGAATTCGGCCTATGGCACCTAGAGGCCGACGAAATCACTGAAGCCTTTATCGAGTTCAAGCCTTACCTTGGCGGTTGTAAGTTCCGTGACTGTAAACACATTGATGACCCAGGCTGCATCCTGCGCGAAGCGGTAGAAAACGGAAAGATCAGTCGATTACGTTTCGACAACTACCACCGCATCATTGAAAGCATGGCGAGTAACAAAGATAACCGTCAGTATTCACGCAACAAAAAAGCCGATCTCTAATCGCGTTTTTGTGAACAAATGTGTGCATTTACTGACAATTGGCGCGAATTTAAGTAACATCTCGCGCCCTAAACCGTCATCGACAGATTTAATTGAAAAACAATTAGCATTGGAAAATTAATACAATGGATAAGATTAAAGTTGGATTGCAGTACTGGATTCCACAACATGGATTAACTCGCCTAGTCGGCAAACTTGCGTCTGCTAAAGCGGGCGGCTTAACGACAGCGATCATCAACTGGTTCATCAAGCAATACAAAGTGAACATGGATGAAGCTCTGCATAGCGATCCAAAACACTTTAAAACATTCAATGAATTCTTCGTGCGTGAATTGAAAGAAGGCATGCGTCCCATCGCCGAAGGTGAATCTGTTATTGTTCACCCTGCAGATGCACGTGTGAGCCAATTTGGCCCAATTACTGACGGTCAACTGATTCAAGCGAAGGGCCACGACTACTCTGCACGTGAGCTGCTAGGTGGTGATGCCGGTCTTGCTGAAGAGTTTAAAGACGGTGAATTCGCAACGCTTTACCTATCTCCAAGTGATTACCACCGCGTACACATGCCATGTGACGGTACGCTGCGTCAGATGATCTACGTTCCAGGTGACCTTTTCTCTGTTAACCCATTAACAGCTGAGAATGTTCCAAACCTATTCGCACGTAACGAGCGCGTAGTGTGTATCTTTGATACTGAGTTTGGCCCAATGGCACAAGTGCTGGTTGGCGCAACTATCGTAGGTAGTATCGAGCAAGTATGGGCTGGCACGATTACTCCACCACGCGGTAACTCTGTGTACAAATGGGATTACCCAGCACAAGGCGATAAAGCAATCATCTTGAAGAAAGGCGAAGAAATGGGTCGCTTTAAGCTTGGTTCAACCGTTATCAACCTGTTCGCTAAAGATGCGATCAAGTTTGACGACACTATGCAAAATGGCGAGAAAACGGTTCTTGGTACACCTTTCGCGCACATTGCTGGCAAAGAAGCGCAAGCAAATGACGATGTTGTTACCGATTCTGCTGAGAACACTGACCAAGCTTAACAATTTGAGTTAACTCATTTAAGCTTTCAAGGCGCGTTACTTTTTCTATTTCAGAGAAGAACGCGCCTTTTTCTTAACTCTACCGATTCATTTGCTACTCAAGCTCTAACAACTCAATCTTTCAAACCCTGCCCAGCCACCTGCTGCTTCTCACTCTTGTCTCTAATTGCCCAGATAAAAGATTGACCAAAAACAAAACAACTGTCGAAACCTTAAACAACTTTTTGATTTTCCAACCCGTCTCCAAGTACCAGAAATCCAGATAACTTACTCTATTTGAAGATATTTTATTTATAGGGTCTTTGTACATGCCTAAACTCAATGTTGGCGTTCTGGTCAAGCTGTTGATTTGTTTTGCGATTCCCTTAGGCGTGTTATTCATGCCGATAGATTCAATACCAATCGATGATCTCACGCTGATTCAACACCGCCTGTTGGCGATATTCTTATTAGCAGCCCTGCTGTGGGTGCTTGAACCTGTTCCGGTATTCGCCACTTCCATTTTGATCATTGCGCTTGAACTGGTGATGATATCTGACAAAGGTTTACACCTATTTAGAAATCCACCAGCGGGGCACGATCTCGGTGAGTTAATCAAATATACCGACATCTTCGGTGCATTTTCATCGCCAATCATCATCCTTTTCATGGGTGGTTTTGCTCTTGCGATATCCGCATCCAAGTATGAACTCGATAACAACCTAGCTCGAGTGCTACTTAAACCATTTGGTACAGAACCGCGCTTCATTATGCTCGGATTAATGCTGATCACCGCCGTGTTCTCAATGTTCATGTCAAATACCGCAACGACGGTAATGATGCTTGCGCTGTTAGGCCCGATCGTCGCATCTGCACCAAAAGGCGATATGGGTATCAAAGCGCTCGTGTTGTGTATTCCAATTGCTGCCAATACTGGCGGTATCGCAACCCCAATCGGTACACCGCCCAATGCCATCGCGCTGCAATACCTAACGGGTGAAAATACCATCGACTTCCTCAGCTGGATGATGATGGGCTTACCCTTTGTGATCATCCAACTCACCATCGCTTGGTTTCTTCTACAAAAACTCTTCCCTTCTAAAGAAAGAAACATGGTGCTCAAGCTCGATGGACAATTTAGAAAGAGCTGGCGAGCGATTGTGGTTTACATCACCTTCGCTGCGACAATCTTATTGTGGATGACCACCAAACTGCATGGCATGAACACCTATGTCGTGTCTATCATTCCACTGGCTGTGTTTACGCTCACTGGCATCATGGGCAAAGAAGAACTCAAGCTGATTAACTGGGATGTGTTGTGGCTGGTCGCAGGTGGTATCGCGATTGGTATCGGCCTTGATAAAACAGGCTTAGCCGCTGCACTCGCACACGCAATTGACTATGAATCGCTGTCACCGGCGGCTGTGGTACTGACGTTATCTATTGTGTGTTGGTTAATGGCGAACTTCATGTCAAACACTGCGACGGCCAACTTGCTGATGCCGATAGCCGCTGCAATTGGTGCTTCCATGGAAAGCCTAGTTGCGATTGGTGGTCTGCAAGGCTTGCTGGTTGTGGTCGCCTTCTCTGCGTCACTTGGCATGATTCTGCCAGTATCGACACCACCAAACTCACTGGCCTACTCGACCGGGCTTATCGAAAGCAAAGACATGGCGAAGATGGGCATCATCTTAGGTATTGTGGGCTTGCTGATGGTTTACCTCGCCCTGTTTATCATCACCTAGTAAGCGTTAACGCTCCCCTTTAATCCTAACTAAAGCGCTGAATGTAAATTTGGCGCTTTTTTCGATCTATACCACTCCACCTCAAGCAATTAACTGACATTTCAATTAATAGGTAACTGTGATATTACTTCACTGTTTTACAAAAAGCAGAGTAAATATATTTAGAATTTATGATTTTAAACACAGTCATTCAACTTAAGACAGCGGCACTATACGCCAATCAAAGACACATCAATTCATTATTAAGTACGTCAACGTAGTTAGGTTTTGTCTAATCAGAGAGGAATGGACCTTGAGACATACTATTAAGTTTAAAATTCAGATCGCCATTGCGATCATTATCGCCGTCGTGAGTGGTACCCAAGCTTGGATATCAGTTACCCAGCTCACTCAAGAAACTGAAGTCGCGATCAACCAAGAAATGAGAAATGTCAGTGCTGGCACGACGAATTATATTGCCGATTGGCTCTCGACTCGCAGCGATATGATGCTTGCTAATGAACCGACCATTTCAAGCAACAGTAACTCTGACCGCGAGTTGCTAATCACCAAACAAGCTGGACAATTCTTGTCTGTTTATGCCGGATTCAGCGACGGCACTATCGCGTATGGCGACAAAGGTGAAGATTGGCCAGCAGGCTACGACCCACGCACCCGCCCTTGGTATAAAGATGCCAACGCAACATCAGACCTCGTCATTACTGAACCTTATCAAGACTTTGACGGCAGCATTGTCATCAGCTTTGCAAAAGCATTCAACGGTGAAAGACAAGGTGTCCTCGCGGCAGACCTAACTGTAACCAGCATTATCGACACCGTACTCAACGTGAAACTGGATAACGATGGCTTTGCGTTTTTAGTTGACGGTAACAACAACATCGTTGCCTACAGTGATGAAGAGCTAAGTCAGAAACCACTGACCAGTTTGAATCCGGAACTAACGGCCAACAAAGTGTCACAACTGATCCAAGACCAAATGATCACTACGCTAACTTGGCCTGGCCAAGAGGATAAAATGGTCTACATTGCCAATGTCCCGAATACCGATTGGTCACTGGGTATTGTTATCGATAAGGAAATGGCGTTTTCCGCAGTATCTGACGCGATTCAGTTCATCGCTCTTACTTCTTTGATTTTGTATATCGTCATTTCGATTGCGAGCACAGTGGTGATCAACCGCCTGCTTTCCCCACTACAAACCTTGTCTGACGCACTGACTCAGCTGGCTCAAGGCAGAGGTGACCTCACTCAACGCATTGATATCACACGCATGGATGAGATCGGTAAGCTTGCCGAGCTCGTAAACCAATTCTTGAGTCAGATGCAAAACATGCTGAAAGGCGTTATCGAGCACAGCCATGATTTAAATAATCACGCAGAAAAAGCCAACCAATTGGCCACTCAATCCTCCATTCGAGTGGAGAATCAACAAAACGATATCAACCAGATAGCGACCGCGATTCATGAGATGTCAGCGACTGCAGCAGAAGTGGCTAGCCACGCCGAGCTCACAGCCTCCGCTTCTCAAGCGTCAGCCACCGCTTGTAACGAAGGCCAAGAAGTAATCCAACAAAACCGCGATGCGATTACAGGCCTTGCAACTCAGGTTGAAGACGCAGCCAATGTTATTCGAGAATTAGAGAGCAATGCTCAAAGCATCAACCAGATACTATCCACCATTCAAGGCATTGCCGAACAAACCAACCTGTTGGCACTGAATGCCGCGATTGAAGCGGCGCGTGCGGGTGAACAAGGTCGTGGATTTGCGGTTGTTGCAGACGAGGTTCGAGTGCTAAGCCAAAGAACGCATGGCTCAACGGAAGAAATCCGCGTGATGATTGATACGCTGCAGAAGAATACCGAACATGCCGTTGAAAGCATGACCACCAGCACCCAACTGGCAGAGAATAGCGTTGGCTTCGCAGAGCAAGCTCATGGCAGCCTCTCTAAAATCACTCAAGCCATCACTGAAATCAACGACATGGCATTGCAAATAGCCAGTGCTGCAGAAGAGCAACGCGCGGTAAGCGAAGACATCAGCCGTAATACGCAAGGGATCAAAGATGCCTCTGACGACCTAGCACAGCAAGCTGAAAGCAGCCGTAATAGCTCCAATGAAATGAGTAGCGCTGCCGAGTCGATGCGCCGAGATGTGGAGCGCTTTAAGGTATAACTCACCTCAAGCAAAGTAAGTAAACCACACCACCGAGAGGCTGCTGACGTAAACCAATAGCTGAAACAAAGTGACTCTTTTCATAAGAATCACTTTGTTCTCAGTTCGGTTTAATGCATATTGATGAGCTAATTTATCCCAGACACAAGGATGTTATTCAGATGGGATTCGAATGGCTGGCTCTTGCTGCCGCTTTTCTTTGGGCCATCGCGAGCCTGATGTCAGTAAAGCCTGCTCAACACTTAGGTTCTTTCGCCTATAGCCGTTGGCGCATGGGTTGTACCGCTATCATCTTATCGAGCATGGCTTGGTTTACTGGTGGCTGGTCAACGGTCGAAGCTGACCTCGTCACGCCGATGATGCTGTCTGGGCTAATTGGCATCTTCATTGGTGATACCGCCCTATTTGCCTGTTTGAATCGAATGGGACCGCGCCAAGCAGGTTTGCTGTTCTCTTGTCATGCCGTGTTCTCGGCGATTCTTGGTTACTTCCTGTTTAGCGAAAGCATGACTTCGGTTGAGCTGATTGGCTCAGCGTTGGTGTTCAGTGGCGTTTTAACCGCGATATTCTTTGGTCGTCGAGGACAAGCCAACAACCAACTCGAAACCATCAAGGGCACCGTGTGGATTGGTGTAGCTCTCGGAATCACAGCGGCTATCTGCCAAGCATTAGGTGGGATCATCGCAAAACCCGTGATGCAAACCAGCATAGACCCTGTTGCCGCTTCAGCAATTCGTATGATCACCGCTTTTGTTGCTCACTCCGCATTTCGCTTAACGGGTGCCAAGCTCTCACGCGCAATTAACCCGATGAATGGTCAAATATTCGCGATTACCGCAGTGAACGGCTTTCTTGCTATGGCGGTGGGAATGACGCTGATCTTGTATGCACTGCAAGAAGGAAATGTCGGCATGGTTGCTCTGTTGTCTTCAACCACACCTATCATGTTGTTACCAATACTTTGGCTGTACACCAAACAGAGACCAAATGCCTACGCTTGGATCGGTGCCATTGTTGCCGTAGTGGGTACTGGTATTCTAGTCAGCTAGCTAGTGAAGTTAATTGGCAGCTGATTGGAAACTGAGAGTGAATAGCTAATGACTATTCACTCTCAGTAAAAACAAAAGCAAAAAGTTAAGAACGTGGGAAAGGAAAAGCCGTCACATCATCGATGTGGTCATAACCTAACGCCAGCATGATCAGACGATCAATACCTAAAGCAACACCCGCACAGTCTGGTAAGCCCGCTTTTAATGCCTCAATCAAGTGATGGTCAATCGGTTGAGGCGATAAGCCCATCTCAATACGTTTGGCATTGTCATCTTCAAAGCGCTTGAGCTGCTCTTGTGGTTTATCTAGCTCATGGAAGCCGTTTGCTAACTCGATGCCTTTGAAATACACCTCAAAGCGATCCGCCACTCGCGAATCCTCAGGATTAATCTTAGCCAATGCCGCTTGTGAAGCCGGAAAGTCATAAACAAACGCAGGGACTTGTTGCCCTATTTTGGCTTCAACCCCAATACTAAACAGCAACTGCAGCAAGGTATCACGATCTTCTTCAGGGTCAGCTATATCGCTGAGCCCAAGTTTTGCTGCGGCTTGCTTTAGCGTAGCCATCGAATCTTCCAGGGGACACACACCTAACACGTCAATAAAGGCTTGTTGGTAAGTCATTCGCTCTGCTGAGCCCGATTTAAGTACCTGCTGTAACAGCAAATCCATTTCATCCATCAGGTCATGGTGATCAAAGCCAACGCGATACCACTCCAACATGATGAACTCAGGGTTGTGGTAACGGCCATTTTCTTCGTTACGGAAAGACTTACAAATTTGGTAAATACAGCCACTGCCCGCCGCTAATAGACGTTTCATATGAAACTCAGGGCTAGTCATAAAGAACAGAGGCTGACCGTGCGCATAACCCGGCCCTACGAATTCAGTTTTGAAAGTATGCAAATGCACGTCCGTCACCGTGGCGTGGCTCATCGCAGGCGTATCCACTTCCATCACGTTTCGCTCAGCAAAGAACTGACGAATTTGATTAAGGATATCAGCACGTTGCTTTAACTGTTTAATGGTTGCGGCCGGTTGCCATGTAGAGTGCATTATTGAGTTCCATATTACTGAATTCTAGGCGACGAAAATTACCACCTTTCATCGCTTTTGTAAGCTTCTATCTTTCTATTCGTGAAAGCAAAATGTTGTTTTAATGAAGCCAGAAAATTACGTTCTACAATACAATTATCAATACAGATTTCACATCAACATTGATAACAAAAATCATACTCAACAAGCCGTTAACACCCGTCCTGTGGGTTAATCGTTATCAACAATTCATTGCCGTGATTGCAGTCACATAACCTATAATTTCTATGCCTCCATATGCATTACCGACCTAAAAACCCAAATGCATCAACTTTTCGAATACCGTCCTCTCTTACACTGAACCTACCACTTAAGGCTTAGGGGCGCTAAATGGTTCCTACGATTTAGAACCTCCTAAATAGGCTTTTTATAATTACAAGCGGAATACTCCGCATCACACTGGAGAATAACTGTGAAGACAATTACCACAGATATCGCAGTCATCGGCGCAGGCGGCGCTGGTCTTCGTACAGCTATTGCTGCGGCTGAAGCTAATCCTGAACTGGAAGTAGCACTGATTTCTAAAGTTTACCCAATGCGTTCGCACACGGTAGCGGCAGAAGGCGGTTCAGCAGCAGTAATTAAAGACGAAGATAGCTTAGATAACCACTTCAACGATACTGTTGGTGGTGGCGACTGGCTATGTGAACAGGATGTTGTTGAATACTTTGTTGAAAACTCGACTCGCGAAATGATCCAAATGGAACAATGGGGCTGCCCATGGAGTCGTAAAGAAAACGGTGAAGTAAACGTACGCCGATTCGGCGGTATGAAGGTAGAGAGAACGTGGTTCGCAGCGGATAAGACTGGCTTCCACATGCTTCATACTCTGTTCCAGACTTCGATGAAGTACGACACCATCAAACGATTTGATGAGTACTTTGTGGTGGATTTGATCGTTGAAGAAGGCGAAGTACAAGGCCTTATCGCGATTCATATGTCTGAAGGTGAGCTTGTTACCATTAAAGCGAAATCTGTTGTTCTAGCAACCGGTGGCGCGGGTCGTGTTTACCACTGTAACACCAACGGCGGCATCGTAACGGGCGACGGTATGGCAATGGCTTATCGCCACGGTGTGCCACTGCGTGATATGGAGTTCGTTCAATACCACCCAACAGGCCTACCGGGCACTGGCATCTTGATGACCGAAGGTTGTCGTGGTGAAGGCGGTATCATCGTCAACAAGAACGGCTACCGTTACCTGCAAGATTACGGCATGGGCCCTGAAACTCCAGTGGGCGAGCCGAAAAACAAATACATGGAACTGGGTCCTCGTGACAAAGTTTCTCAAGCATTCTGGCACGAGCAGCAGAAAGGCAACACCATCAAGCACCCACTTGGTGATGTCGTACACCTTGACCTTCGCCACCTTGGTGAAGAGTACCTGCAAGAGCGTCTACCGTTCATCTGTGAGCTAGCAAAAGCGTACGTAAACGTAGACCCAGCAAAAGAGCCAATCCCAATTCGTCCAACCGTTCACTACACCATGGGTGGTATTGAGACTAACGGTACCTGTGAAACTCGTATTAAAGGCCTATTCGCCGTTGGTGAATGTGCTTCAGTTGGCCTACACGGTGCAAACCGCCTAGGTTCTAACTCTCTGGCTGAGTTCGTAGTATTTGGCCGCGTTGCTGGTGAAGAAGCAGTGAAACGCGCTGCTGAATTCAAAGGCTGGAACGAAGAGTCTATCGCTAAGCAAGTGAAAGCGGTTGAAGATCGCATCGCAGGCATCTTGGCTCAAGAAGGCGACGAGAACTGGGCTGATATCCGTACTGAAATGGGTCACACCATGGAAGCGGGTTGTGGTATCTACCGTCAAGAAGACTTGATGCAAAAGACCATCGACAAACTCACTGAACTGAAAGCTCGCTACAAGAAGATCAGCATTAAAGACAAAGGCAAAGTATTCAACACTGACCTACTTTACGCTATCGAAGTGGGTTACGGTCTTGAAGTTGCAGAAGCGATGGTTCACTCAGCGATCCTTCGTAAAGAGTCTCGCGGTGCACACCAACGTCTAGACGACAACTGCACAGAACGTGATGACGTGAACTTCCTGAAACACTCTCTATCTTTCTACAACGAAGATGCAGCACCAACCATCGACTACAGCGGCGTTAAGATCACCAAATCTCAACCTAAAGCTCGTCTGTACGGTGAAGCTGCAGAGAAAGCCGCTGCCGCTGAAAAAGCAGCAGAAGAGAATGCTAAGAAGAGCGAAGAGGAGCAAGCATAATGTCAGCGAATCGAATCCAAAAAATTGAAATCCTGCGTTATGACCCTGAGCACGATGCAGAACCTCACTTTCAAACCTTTGAAGTTCCGTTTGATGAAACCATGTCAGTACTTGATGCGATCGGTTACATCAAAGACAACCTAGATAAAGACCTGTCTTACCGTTGGTCTTGTCGTATGGCGATTTGTGGTTCTTGCGGCATCATGGTTGATGGCGTGCCAAAACTGGCGTGTAAGAGCTTCTTACGTGACTACCCGAATGGCTTCAAGATTGAGCCTTTAGCTAACTTCCCAATCGAAAAAGATTTGATTGTCGACATGACGCCGTTCATCGAGCGCCTTGAAGCGATCAAGCCTTACATCATTGGTAACGACCGTAAGCCAGAAGACGGCACGAACATCCAAACTCCAGAGCAAATGGCGAAATACAAACAGTTCGCTGGCTGCATCAACTGTGGTTTGTGTTACGCAGCATGTCCTCAGTTTGGTCTAAACCCTGAGTTCATTGGCCCTGCGGCACTTGCTCTTGCTCACCGCTACAACCTAGATAGCCGTGACAATGGTAAAGCTGAGCGCATGAAGCTTATCAATGGCGACAACGGCGCTTGGGGCTGTACGTTTGTAGGTTACTGTTCTGACGTTTGTCCGAAGAAAGTAGACCCAGCGGCTGCAGTAAACCAAGGCAAAGTTGAGTCTTCAATGGACTTCGTTATCTCGATGTTCAAGCCTGATGGATCGCAAGTAAAAACAGCAGAGGAGGCATAATATGAGCAATCGTAAGCCTTATGTTCGTGAGATGAAGAGAACGTGGTGGAGCAACCATCCGTTCTACCGCTTCTACATGCTACGTGAAGCGACTGTACTGCCTTTGATTTTATTCACTCTGTTCCTAACCTTCGGTTTGGGTGCACTAGTGAAAGGCCCTGAAGCTTGGGCTGGTTGGTTGAGCTTTATGGCTAACCCTATCGTCGTTGGTATCAACATCGTGGCACTGCTAGGCAGCTTGCTGCACGCTCAAACCTTCTTCAGCATGATGCCTCAAGTAATGCCAATCCGTCTTAAAGGCAAATTGGTTGATAAAAAAATCATCGTACTGACCCAGTGGGCAGCGGTGGCTTTTATTTCTTTAATCGTTCTTGTTGTGGTGTAAGGAGCTTTCGTTATGAACACAAATTACAAAGTAAAACCTGTTAACCACAACCCACAACGCTCTGATGAGCCAATCTGGTGGGGCCTATTTGGCGCTGGCGGTACTTGGTTTGCGATGATCACACCAATCACGGTTCTAGTGTTAGGTATCTTAGTGCCAATGGGCATCATCGATGCGGACGCAATGAGCTACGAGCGTGTGTCTGAATTTGCTACCAGCATTATCGGTGCGCTATTCATCATCGGTACGCTAGCACTGCCAATGTGGCATGCAATGCACCGTCTTCACCACGGCATGCACGACCTTAAGTTCCACGTCGGCGTTGCGGGTAAAGTGGGTTGCTACTTCTTCGCAGGCCTAATCAGCGCACTGTCTATTATCTTCATTTTTATGATTTAACAGTTAAGAGCAGATTCGGGATTCAAGTTATAGAGCACCGAAGAGCTTAAGAGCG
This sequence comes from Vibrio sp. 10N.247.311.12, assembly GCF_041467515.1. Classification (NCBI taxonomy): domain Bacteria; kingdom Pseudomonadati; phylum Pseudomonadota; class Gammaproteobacteria; order Vibrionales; family Vibrionaceae; genus Vibrio; species Vibrio sp. 10N.247.311.12. Next base: position 93,085 of record NZ_JBFSUV010000010.1, on the reverse strand, counting down.
AAAAGACTAAAAGCAGAACAAGAACTCCTTGTTCTGCTTTTTTTGTTGCTTGTTATATCTCTTACTCTCAATTTCTCTAAGAACCCATCCGAAAAACCACTCACAAGAAAATCAACCTATTCAATAAAAAGCCAAATTAAACCTATTATTTTGTGAACCCCCTTCAAAAAAATAAATTCTTGCCATAATTAAACCAATCATTTGCAACCTAACGCTTAAATACTCAACCTCGCACAGTGTCTTTAGTTGATGCAAATCACAGTCCATAACAAATAACTAAACTTTATGGTTAAGCATTCTTGATTCGCAGCGTGCATATTGGTAATAATTCCTTATAAAAAACAAATATTAATAACAATAATATCAGTATGCAGGTTTATCTATGGACGGCTTAAAATCAATCTACTTTCCGCGACACACTTCCCCCCCAATGGCTAGTCGATATTAATTCTATTTAGTCATTCAAAATGAATCTAAAAAAGATTGTGTTTTCGATAGCTGTTTTTTCTGCAGTTGTCATTGGGTATACCTTTTTTTCATCTTTTCCCTCTCCTGAATGTCGTCAGTATTCAGGTGAACTACGTATGGGAGAAGAAATTACAACCTTCACTTTTTCGCTTCTTTCTAAAACCGTCGAACTAAAGACAACATTTAACCAGCCTCTACAAAAGCTCGGTATACCAAATGAAATACATTACCAGTTTCAAATCCTTGCAGTCACACAGCAAAATAAGACTTGGCGCTACCGATTAAAAGAACTAAACAGTGGTTTTCTGCAAGAGCTCGAAATTAAGTCAAATGGTGATCGTTATTCGATTCGTTGGATCAACGACCGAGCAAACAACATAATTTACAAATGCACGGAAGTAGATAATGCAAAACTTTAAAAAAGCAGCAATCGCGGTAAGCCTATCCTTAGCGGTTTCTAGTTGTTCAAGTACAGGTAATTATGGTGGCATTAGCACTACCACTCTAATTGGCTGTGCTGGAGGGATGATAGTCGGTGGTCTTGCTGGCAAAGCTCTTGGTGGAAAGGAAGGAGCGTGGATCGGCGCAGGTGTTGGCGCATTAGTCGGTTGCTCCGTTGGCTATTACTGGGCGCAACGTGAAGCAAAACTAACAGAAGCGGCAAAAGAACAGAATGTAGACGTCGAGTTTGAACGTATTGGCTCTCAGGATGACAACGAAGTCGACGGCATGGTCGTAGTCCAATCAAAGGCGATTATTAAAGCTGAACAAACGGGTAATACAGAGCAAATTGAAAATGTGGTGGGCAACTCCGAAGTAGTTGGCCTTTCTGCAACAGTTAAAGGCGATATATTCCGAACAGGCCAAACCGATGTATCGAGTGCGAAACATAAACGCTTCTTTAAAACTTATTCAGACACCGTTAAACCAAGTGGTAGCGCAGTACTGGTCGTAGGGCACACAGATAACACCGGTTCGGCAAAAGTTAATGCCGAGGTTTCACTTAAACGAGCTCGTAGTGTTGCTCGTGAATTAATCCTCAACGGGATCCCAAAAGAAAACATCTATATTTACGGGGCTGGAGAATCTCAACCAATTACCTCCAATAACTCGACTCAAGGCCGTGCTGAAAATCGACGTATTGAAGTCGTTACTCTGGATAACAAACCTGAATACATTACCAACTATGTTCGATACAAAGCGACAGAACCTAGCTACGCGAAACTAAGAACCACAGATAACATTGCCAAACGCAGTAAAACTGTTAGCCAGCAAGTCACGAAAGGACAAGCGACTTCTGTACAAAGCACGACAGCTGTAAAAGATCTAATCGATAAAAACAACCGTCGTAGTATAAATAATCGTTCTTATGTCGACTTCGGTGGGGAAAGCTATCAAGGGGCAGGAAATAACCTTTTTGCCTACATTGGCGCGCGCGAGAGCAATAATTTCTCAATTATCGGACAGGCTGTGGCCAATACACTTGAAGAATCATCATGTGTCTACGACGAACCAAGTGTAACGACCCCATTATTTAAGATAAGTGATAATAGTCGTCGAACAACAGATTACCTACCAGGGATGAACCGCACAGCATGGGGGGCCGAAGTAAATGAGCACCTTGTCGCTCTAGCACCACTAGCAGTGGACCGAAGCTCGTTAGAGGCAACCGAAAGCCCTTCTATTTATGTTTACGAGGGTTACGCTTTAAACAAGAAAGTTAAACCTCAAAAGACGCATAAAGTCGTTGATGTCAATATCTACAATGGATCTGAAGGGGTTATTTATCGCGCCTTCGTACAAGACAAAAACTACCCAATTAAGTGTGTAGATATTGCTGTGAACAAAAAACACGATAAAGGCGTGTTTAGTGCATTTGCTGGCAGTATCTACTACCAAGGTCCTAAAGGCCTGATGATTGCAGAATACAAACCAGGGAAAATTTAATCATGAGTGAATTAACAACTTGGCTATTACTCAACCGCATGCTTGTGGTAGGTATCAGCTCAATTATTATAGCTATAATCGTTTATCTTAGTAATCGCGATACCATCAATCTATATTTAAAGGCGATGTATTATCGCCTACCCGTCATAGGTAAAAACGCTCGGCTGGCAAAAAGGCTGGGATTAGATGACCAACGCTGGTTTAACTCAGAGCGTGAAGTATGTAATAGTTTTTTACCATTCTACGACCAGTATAATGCTGATGAATATCATTACGACCAATCAAGTCGTTACCTAAACAAAGTTGGAGATACCGGCATCTCCCCGATGAAATGGTACACTTGGCTTGGCTTGTCTATCATGGTTCTAATTGAAGCTGCTGGCTTTGCTTATGTCCTTGCTGGTTTCACCATTCAAGATGGTAGTGAATCAATTCAAGTCCAAGCCGCTGTCGGTATTGCATTATTGATCAGTGTACTTTTGGTCGGATTTACTCATGCGATGGGTGGTGAGCTATACCGAAACCAACAGATAGGTAAAATTCGTCTGCACTGGAACCATGATCCACAAAAGCCAGGAGTCATTGCACCTGATCTGAACATTGGCTTGAAATCCAAAACGAATGCTCTCGATGACAACCAACCAAGTTGGCGCCAAATGGCAAACCGTTTAGCCAAAGCGAATGCCGGTTTCACTAAGTCTTGGATGATGAGCATCGTTACTATTGCCTTCATTTCCATTGTTGCCGTCGGTGCAACCTACGTTCGTGGACAAGTGCTTGAAAAAATTGCAATAGAAGAAATTAGTGGTCACGAACAAGAAGGGATGGGAAGCGCCTTTGATATTCAAGACCCATTCGCTGAAAGTGCACCTGCAGAGCTAAGTGCATACAATAATGAAGCAGAAAATAAAGCATTTATCGATGCTATAGATGCCCACAAACGCGGCGGGTGGATGACGTTTATCATGCTAGCCGTTATCTTTGCGGCAATGCAGGCATATAGTATTTACCTTGGCTTCAAAAGCACATTCTCAGGAAAAGAATCCCCCGTCGCTTATAATGCAACTTATAAGTTCTCTAACGTCAATGCATACATTGAACACTATGCAGCACTGCAAGCCAATGTTGAACGTGTTGCGCAAAGCGTACTTTCGCACTTGCAAAGTAAAATTGCGATTAATGCCCAAAGAAGCGCAGGCGAACAACATATTATTTATGCCGCAAACAACCCTTCTAGTCGTAACTTCTTAAATTATTACAAGCTACGAGCTTTGAAGAGCGCAGAAACACCTGAGCTTATCAAATCAAAACAACCTGACTATCAGCCAGCTCAAACAATTGAACCACAGCCCGTAGTCCAACCAACAACTCAACCAATTGAAGAATCAATCCACCAAACGACACCAGCCCCACAATCACACGTAACACCAACTGCAGAATCATTCCTCACCGACCTGGATATTATCAACAAAGTGAAGAGTAACAACTTTGATGGTTTAACAGATGAACAAATCGTTGCAGCACTTAAGACTATAAATAACGAGCCTAAGCCAGAAACTACAGAAGAACGCCTCGCTCGACTACAAAAACAAGCGATGGTTTCTTAAAGGTATGAACATGAAAAAAACATCCTTAGTTATATGCGCAACAGTTGCTCTTATTTCTCAAATCACTAATGCAGCCACCTTGCGTAACGATGTCCCAAGCTGCACTAGTGAAGTACCTGCGGAATATTACCAACTACCAAATGATCGAGAGCTGGTTATCTTGCTGGATAAAACGATGGCTCACTCCCTTGACCAAGGTATCAAGTCAGAGCTTTATCAAAGTGTAAAACGATTCATTCAACCAGGTGACAAAGTGCAGCTGGTCGAGTTTTCATCGTTTGCTCAAGACAGTTACACAAAAGTGACATTTAACGGTCAACTGGATACTCAACTCAGTGATGAACATCGTAGCTATGTGAAAAAATCCGTTCTTAAGTCGCTGGATAAGTGTCTCGATAAACAACATAACTTTATGTTAAACAAAGTTGGTATATCGCTAAAAACGGCATTTCAACCTCAAGAAAAGCCTACAAACACTGAGTTGGTTGGCGCTTTGAGTGACATAAGCAGTCAGGTACTCACTCAATCAACCGCTAAACGTAAAGTCGTTTTACTTATCAGTGACATGCTTGAGAACTCAGACATCACCTCCTTCTACAAGAACAACAAAACTCGAGTTATCAATCCACAACAAGAATTGAAGCGAGTGTCTGCATCGCAAATGTTTGCCAATTTTAACCAAGCTGATATTTATGTAATTGGTACCGGTGTTATACCTGGTAATCAACAGTACATATCGGCACAAAAAATGAGCAAATTAGAATCTTTTTGGAAAGACTACTTCAAGCAAAGTAATGCAACATTGCTCGGTTTTGGTAAGCCGATGCTACTTGGAGATATTCGCTAATTTTACCCATATCAGGGCAACTTTAGTTGCCCATTTTTAATTAAAACAAGGATGTAGCATGAGTCATTGTCACAGCACAATATTTCATGGCGATAATTTCTGTCCGGATTGTGGAGAAACTTTAACCACAACACCACAAAAGTATAGCGTTGAAGAAGTCTTTCCAACAATTTTAGATGACGTAAGAAAATATTATACAGAAGCAGAAGCTAAGACAGGCCGAGTACTTGAATCCAGGCTCTACAAACGTTTATCTAAAACGTCTTCGCAAAATCTAGAGTACTCATATTGGTGGCTCAGACTAGAAACCAATGATGGGACAATTATCGAGACCTCGATTTCCGCGGAGCACAAATATACATCTTCCATTGGTCGTGGCGACATTCTTACTCTCTATTACCCTACAACAATGAACCTGTTATACAAAAAAAGTCGCGATGCAAAGAAATTTGTCAAAGACAACCAATCCGTACCATGTGTCGTTGTTCACGGTGACAAGGGACAATGTTATACGGTAGAAAACCTTTATCCAAAGCCTGAAAAAAAGTCCCCGTGGCTCTGGATTGTGGCAGGCGTATTAGCAGCTATCCTGATGTTTAATGCATCTCACACCACAACAGGCTCTGTATGGTTTACGAGCTTAGTCGTCGCGATAGTCGTTCTATTGCTAGAAAACAATCGCAACAAAAAGAAATTTGCATTTGAGGAGTCCAAAGATGAAGCTCTAAACGCTTCATTTAAAAAACTCCTCAAAGTAACCAAAGAGCAATTAGGTTACAGCAACATTGAACGAAATAAAAAATCATCGGATATCATTTGTATTCAGTGCAACGCTCGTTTACCCGAAGACATTGGATACTGTACCTGTTGTGGTAACGCAAATACTACAAAATATCCACCAGACACCTCTCTACAAAATGTTAACTCCAAGTTTAACCAAATGAACCCTGCCCCTCCGACGTTGGAAGCAAACGGTTTATACCAAGAGAACGTTGCACAAGAACTCTCAAAAGTTCACTCATCGCCATCATCAGTATCTGTTAGTGACATTCAGCAACGCCTCCACGAGGTTTATTCATATCACTCGCTTGATAACTATACTCACCACTATGCGCTGAAGGATGCACGACAAGGTAAATTGTCCAACGAATTTATTTTAGCTCGCGTTAGCTCTCTTTCTCTCAAGGCAGATGTATCAGACGTTACACACCAAACGACTACCACAACAGAAACCAAGCACTATCGCGGTAACAACTATCAGTACTCGACATATGATACTCAAAGTTCAAGTCACCGAAATCGTTCATCAACTCTTAAAGGTAAAGTGTTACTAGAATATGTTTCGGGTAAGACAGTTACCTTTACGCTGTCTGAAGACGTTTTAGGTGATATCGATGTCGATGACTGGATCGCCATCGCTGATAGCTATGTCGAGTTTGAAGACCAAAGTAAATATTACTTCGAATACGCTTACAATATCACCAAAGATAAAGAATATTTTGATTCATCATTTGCCAACTATTCGGATATTCGTGGTGGAAACATCTGGTGGGGCTGGAACATACTGTTTGTTGTAGGCGGTATTACTGCTGCGTTCACCAATAATGACGCCTTAGTCCCCTTATGTTTCACCGGTATTGTATTGTTTAACTTCTATGCACTTTGTAAATCGCTAAGCTCTTCAGCTAAGAATAAGCGTCAGCGTAAAGCACTACTTAAGCCCTTGCAGGAAAGAGTGTCCGTCTTCAAAGAATCCTTGGAACCACTAAAAAAACAACTGAACGTTATTGGATAGTCTTCAAAAGCCAGCAGCATGGTATGCTGGCTTAGATTTCCTTAATCGGTTTGTTGTGGCGTAAGAAGCTATAATTGTAAACAAAAACTATAAAGTTAAGATTGTTAATCACACCCAATCTTCTTATCGCATATTCCAACTTGATATGACTCATCGCCAGATACAAAAAAGGCCGCTCATGAGCGACCTTTTCTATTTCACTGAGCCATCCTAAACAAGATGGACACAATCAAATTACTTCACACGACCAACGTATTCGCCAGTACGAGTATCAACTTTAACAACTTCACCGATTGCGATGAATAGAGGTACGCGAACTACCGCGCCAGTTGCTAGAGTTGCAGGCTTACCGCCAGTACCTTGTGTGTCGCCTTTAAGGCCAGGATCGGTTTCTGTTACTGCGATCTCAACAAAGTTTGGTGGAGTTACTGTGATAGGGTTATCATTCCACAACGTTAGAGTACATACGTCGTTTTCAACTAACCATTTAGAAGTCTCGCCTACTGCTTTTGTATCAGCAGCGATTTGCTCGAATGTTTCGTTGTTCATGAAGTGGTAGAATTCGCCATCGCTGTATAGGTAGCCTAGTTCAACGTCTACAACGTCCGCTAGTTCTACTGTATCGCCTGACTTAAATGTTTTCTCTAACACTTTGCCTGACAGCAGTTTACGAAGTTTAACACGGTTAAACGCTTGGCCTTTACCTGGCTTAACGTATTCATTTTCGATAATTGAGCAAGGCTCGTTATCCATCATGAATTTTAAACCGCCTTTGAATTCATTGGTGCTTACTGACGCCATGATTTTCTCTTCCACATCTTTGAGTTAATTTCAATGCCGCATATCATAACCCGAAAAGTCGAATCTGTTGAGCAAAACTGGCTCAAACAACTATCGAATGCGATCTCTGACCCGACAAAACTGCTTGAGGCATTGGAAATAGACCCAACACCGTGGCAAGCAGGCTTCGCTGCTCGTGAGTTATTTGCACTTCGGGTACCTCTTAGCTTTGTCGAACGAATGGAAAAAGGCAACCCACACGATCCATTGCTACGACAAATTTTACCGCTAAGCGAAGAGTTTGAGGTACACCAAGGCTATTCCGCTGATCCACTGGAAGAGCAAGACAACGCCATTCCTGGGCTACTGCACAAATACAAGAACCGTGCACTGATGATTGTAAAAGGCGGTTGTGCGATTAACTGCCGCTACTGCTTCCGTCGTCACTTCCCTTACCAAGATAACAAGGGCTCGAAGTCTGTTTGGCAAACCAGTCTCGACTATGTGGCTGCTCACCCAGAGATCAACGAAGTTATCTTGTCGGGTGGCGATCCACTGATGGCAAAAGACAGCGAACTAGAGTGGCTAATTCATGCTATCGCACAAATTCCACATGTGAAAACCGTTCGAATTCATAGCCGATTACCGGTTGTGATTCCCGCTCGAGTAACGGATGAACTGTGCCAATTGTTAGCTCAAACTCGCCTTAATGTGGTGATGGTGAGCCATATTAACCATGCCAACGAAATTAACTTAGAGCTCAAACAAGCTTTCCACAAGCTTAAGTTAAGTGGTGCTACTCTGCTCAACCAAGGCGTGATGCTTAAAGGCGTAAACAACAGCGCTAACTCATTGAAAGAATTAAGCGAAAAGCTATTCGACGCCGGTATTTTACCTTACTATATGCATGTACTTGATAAGGTTCAGGGCGCAGCGCACTTCTATATTTCAGATGAAGAGGCGAAGCATCACTTTAAAGGATTAATCTCTGAGGTTTCTGGCTACCTAGTACCTAAGTTAACCCGTGAGATTGGCGGACGCAGCAGCAAGACACCGCTCGACCTACACATTGAATAGAGAAGTTGTATCAATGAAACACAATACCTCAGTTGCTCCACCAGCAACCACATCTCAACCAGCGCTTAGGTTCAGCTCAAGAGGTTTCACCATCATCGAGCTGGTCGTGGTGATCGTGATTCTAGGTATTGTGTCGGTCACTGCAGCTTCTAAATTCCTCAACCTGCAAACTGATGCGCGTATCTCGACATTAAATGGCCTGAAAGGCGGAATGGAGGGTGCAAGTGCTATGCTTTATGGTAAGACATCAGCACTAGGCTTGGATAAGGCTGTCAGCGCATCGATTAATGTTGAGGGTGACAATATCTCAGTGGTCTATGGTTATCCTGCAGCGATGAACGATCAAACTTGGTCACAGCTCATCGAATCAACCTTTCTAGATGCTGTTTGGGATACGGGTCGAGCTGACTGGTTCTTTACCAACACAGATGCGAATGATGGCATTATTCTTTATGCGCCTTCTAGCCGAAAAAAACAGGCTGATAACTGTTATCTTGAATACCAAGAAGCGACAGAGACCACGACACCAGCCTTCACCTTAACAACAAGCGGCTGCTAGGTTTTAAGTAATCTTTATCAATCGTTAAGACAAAAAGTTTTTGTTCGATCGTCCGGTCTATTATTAGCATACTCGGCTCTATTCTAAATTTTTAGGAGGGGTGATATGTCACAATTTATAGAACAAACTCTCAACCTTGCCCCCTTTAGCTGGGCAGGCCTCGCTGCATGCATGCTGTGTGGTTCTTTAATCGGAATCGAAAGGCAAACACGCGGTAAACCCGTCGGAATCCGAACGTCGATTCTGATCATCAGTGGTACCTATTTCTTCCTCACCATGGCGATCAGCCTATCCCCCAACACACTCGATCAAGCTCGTGTGCTTGGTCAGATAATTACGGGTGTTGGATTTCTTGGGGCTGGTGTAATGATGACACTGGATGGCAAGATTCATGGCGTGACTTCAGCCGCAATTATCTGGGTACTCGCAGCATTAGGTATGATGATCGCACTAGGGCATCTTTCCCAATCGGTCATTATCACGCTAATGGCGCTAGTGATTCTGCTTGGTGTCGATAAAGTGGAAAACAGCTTCCAGAGCCTGCGTCGTGGTGTGCATCAGAAGTGGATGAGAAAAGGCCGCGTGAAGAAATAACCTCAACCTGAAACAGACATTAAAAAGGCCTAGTCACACGACTAGGCCTTTGTGTATCCAACTAATTAATACACCTGAATACACACCTGATTCTTACCCGCAGCCTTGGCCTTATAGAGCTGCTCATCAGACGAACGAATACTCTGGTTTTCCCACAAGTGCCCTACGCTGTCGAACTTATACAAAGAGTAAAGCGTCGCGCCACCAGACACTGAGATACTAATCTTGTCACCTGTTGGGCATCGATAACTTTGCAGGCTAATATCATTTTGAATTCGCTCAAAGATCGACGAAAGCAACTCAGAAGATTCACCCGTGATCGCGACAACAAACTCTTCGCCACCAAACCGTGCCACGATATCTTGCTGTCTAACGCTATTCAGCATCACCTGAGCAACATGGCAAATCACCTCGTCCCCCACTTTATGGCCATGCTGATCATTAACGACTTTGAAATCATCAATATCAAACACGCCAACACCAATAATCGGCTCCTCATCCAGCGCCAGCAATCGAGCTTCAAAGCCACGTCGATTCAGTAAGCCCGTTAGTGGGTCGCGCATTGCAAGATCATTTAGACGCTGGTGCTCTTGTCTTGTATAGAAGCGCCATAGCCATAAAACCGAGAGCAAGTACAAAACCAACAGTATCGAAAGCTGAATCTTCTCCATCTCTAAGACATGCAGAAAGTGCTCGCTCTTATCTTCTTCAATACTCAGATATAGCTGGGTGTCAATGTCATCAACGTACAGAGGCTTGGAATAGCTAAAATCCATAAACCCATATTTGTTTGCGCCTCTCGTACTGGTGACTTTGTAGCCATGGGTAGGATTCGATACTAGGTTAGAGACATAACCATCGACACCCAACACCCCTTTAAACTCACCATTAACGTAGATTCCTTTGGTTAAGGTCACCACTTTCTGACCTGTCAGGTAGTCATCATATTGGCCGGTATACACCACTTGGTCTTGCCCTTGAGCTAAGCCAAAGCGAATCGTGTTCACCCAATAAGGCCTGCTATTCACAACCGAATCAAAGGTGTCGCCCTTAATGTAACTGGCAAAATCAGAAGGCGAAGAGATAATGAATTTCTCTTTTGAAATGAAATAAATCGCAGAGATGGTATCAATGGTATTGGCAAAATAAGCCATGGTCGGCGCGATGAACAGGCGCTTACCCGCTTCGGTATAAAGGTCCGATTCCGGGTTGCACATCTCGCGAGGGCCAGAGAACATAAAATCAAAACGAGGGGCATGTTGCTCCTCACTGGTGAAGTAACACGTCTCACCCTCGATCTTTTTGTCATGCGAGAATACGTAGGTATCCCCATGCAGTGGATAAAGCGCAGTGATGTTGTACTCAAGCGCATTTATGATCTGTGTGAGCTCCGCTAAAGAGCGTGTTACGCCTTGGTTTTCCATTCCATACTGTTTATCTGATTCTTCCGCTGAATCAACGAGCAACAAGCTCAAAACTACTAAAAAACTGGCGGTCAGGCCTAAGAAAGCCTTTTTAAAATCGACGGTATGGTGGTTAATCAAAGCATATAAATCATCATTGGGGATTTATCGCACATTGTACCTATAAATTCAAACATCGCAACAACAAATATAAAACAACATGCTTATTGGGTAATTTGAGAAGTTTATCGTGGAAGTAGAATTGAATGTAATAACGCCCAAACAAGGGTTTAGGCGTTGATAGGCTTAGTCTTTAATCGCGTATGCGTAACTAAAAGCTAATGCACTAACTGAACGTTGCTCGCCAATGGGAGAACCAAAGGCTAAACGACAGCGCTATTTAGCAAAGTTTACAATCGGGAAGCACGGGAAGAAACCGTTGTCAGCACAGTTGATCAGACCAACTTGTACGCCTTCGATTTTGTTGGTTTTGTTGAAGATACCAACCTGAACCGTAGACACTTCTGAAAGGTTCGCAGCGCCAACATCAACCATAGTGTTACCTTCTGAGTAGTTGACGAAACTCACGTTCGCGCCTTTCACATCATTAGTAATGTTCACAGCACCAAGGTTAACACCCGTTGTTTTACCCGTGTTCCAGTTGAAGAAACCTAGAGATGCACCGGTCATTTCTTGGTTCACTTTTGATGCACCAAAAATACCAAGGTTCACACCTGTGGTCGTTTGCGTCTCAGACATACCAACAACGGCAAGATCGACACCTTTAAGGTCGTTCACTTGTCCGTGAAGTAAAGCCAAGCGCACACCGCCAACAGCATCTGAGTCAGGTGCGTTGAAGCCATTGATCGTTGAAAACATAACAGGCGAAGAGGCAAATGCCGCCGGTGCCATTACTGCTGCAGACACAGCAAGTACTGAAAGTAGTTTTTTCATTGGGGAGTCTCCACTGACTTATTGTTCACTTGATTAATCCATTTTTAATCAAGCATTTATTGTCCTTTATTCAACAGCTACCCATGTTAAATCAATGTAATAACTGTACTGTTGAATATAAGCCGCTAAATCATAAAGAGCAATGGTTAAGAGCAGATGCGGGATTCGAGTGAACGAGATGCGAAAAGCAAAAAAAACAGAGACCGAAACCTCCGCTCTAACGCTTATTATTCCAAACAAAAATCTAGGCGAGAAAATCAACATGTTTCACAAGCTTATAGCCCACACACTTATTGCCGCATCTAAAGCGATGTCATCCTAAAAAATTTATTGATAAAAGCTCAACAGACCTCAGGTATTCAAAAACTAATGTTCGTAAAATTCTGAAAATAAACTAAATTCTAATATAGGAATAGAACGATATGAAACAGCGGGAATAGCATGATTAAGGAACCTACGAATAAACAGACCATTAAAGCGATTATTTCGCGTGGTTTTTTGGCTATCGTGTTATTTTTAGGCCTCTATATCTATGTTAGCCATGCTCTGAAGAACAAAGAGCAGGACATGATTAATCTCCAGCTCAGTCTTTCTGAAGCTTATAGCGTTATGCTCTCTGTCAGACGACAAGAGCAGCAGTTTGTTTCCACAAGGCAACCAGAGATTCAAGAACAACTCAATATAAAGCGAAGTCAGCTGATCGAAAAACTGGCTGAGATCGATGGGAAAATCGTACGAAGCGACCTCAATATTTCTTTTAATTATGCCAAAGTTGTCGAGTATCTCGACGAGTACCACACCGCCTTTACATTATTAGCCCTTGAGTTAGTCAGCATACATGGCAAGAGGGACCAAATTGGGCTCATTGAGAAACTAAAAAATGCAGCGTTGACACTTGAGCGCTTCGTACATGAATCCAATAATGTGCAGCTTGAAGAATTGACTTTAGAAACACAAGATCTCATGTATCAGTTCTTTACCGATTTTGATCAGACAACATTAGATAAGATTGTCGATTCATTGTTCAAAATCCAAGATGAAATAGAACAGAATTCCCGAACGATCAGTGCATTAGCTTCGTTTAATAATTTTAAACGCCACTTTTGGCGATTGCAGCGAGGGTTAAAGAGTGTCGGGTACAGCTCTGATAGCGGCCTCAAAGGAGAACTCACCAGCAGTATTTATCATGTTGAAGATGAGCTCAACTTACTTTTCACCGAAACACCCAAGCAGATCGCAGAGAGCCTGACGCAGATAAAGTCGTACAGCTACTTATCGACAGCCGCATTAGGAGGGGTGACGTTACTGGTGCTGCTTTATGTTGTGTGGCGTGCCAGTCAACTTGAAACTCAATTGATTGTTTCACAAGAGAAAGCACGACAAGCAAACCGTGCAAAAAGTGCCTTTCTTGCCAATATGTCTCATGAGATACGGACACCGCTTAATGGCGTGATTGGTATGTCAGAAATACTGGCAGAAACCAAACTATCCGCAGAACAGAAAGACTGCCTTGGGACTATCTATACCTCTTCTCAAACCTTACTTATGTTGATCAACGATGTTCTCGATCTGTCCAAAATTGAATCGGGTAAACTGGAAATTAATCCACATACGACAGACTTAAGAGAGCTGCTGTTTGATAGCGTGACTCTGATTTCTTCTAAAGCTTATCAAAAGCAGATTAAGTTGGAAGTTGAAATTGATGGCGAGCTCCCAGAGTACATTCATGTTGATGGGAATAAAATTCGCCAAGTGTTGATGAATTTAGCCTCAAATGCGATCAAATTTACAGAACAAGGCTCTATCGTATTCACCGCTAAACGGCTTCCATCATTGGAAACAGAGTGTGTGGTCGAGTTTTCTGTTCGAGATACGGGTATTGGTATCGCAGCAGACCAACAAGAGCACATTTTCAAAGCGTTTTGCCAAGAAGATACCAACATCACCTCCAATATTGCGGGGACCGGATTAGGGCTTAGTATTTCGTCACGTATGGTGGAAATGATGGGAGGCTCGATAAACGTTGAGTCAGAGAAGGACGTGGGCAGTTGCTTTCATTTCCAATTAACCGTAGTGCCATCAGATCATTCTGAACATAAAAATCGTAAACAAACCGTTGTCTATTATTCAGATGCGCCATCGAAACTTTTACTCGATGACTTGTTCCGCCTTGGTTACTCACCACAACTAAAATCAATCGAAACAAACTTGGCGGCAACTGACCTCCCAGAGATCGCTTTGATGGAAGATATTAACCAAGCCAAAACACTGCATCGCTTAGCACCAGAGGTGAAAATCATCATAGTGAAAGATAATCTTAGTGATCCTATGAGTGAGTGTCATTTTATCTCAGGCTATGTGACTCTTCCTATGCTCGGTTCCCGCTTAAGTAGCATGTTGAACTCCGTGCTTGAAAGGTCACAGCCACAACCCCCTCAACATCAACCTGAGCCGATAGAAGCGACTGTACGTCAAAAAGTCCTCATAGTTGAAGATAACCGCGTAAATCAGAAGGTGGTATGTATCAATTTAGATAAGTTAGGGATTGACTATTTGATTGCCAATGATGGACAAGAAGCGATTGATTTATATCGAGAGCATCATCAAGACATCGGCCTTGTTTTGATGGACTGCATGATGCCGAATGTAGATGGCTTTGAGGCAACAGAGCGAATCAGGCGCTATGAAGAAAACCTGCAACTTCAGGCAACACATATCCTCGCTTTAACGGCATCCGTGCTCGATGATGATATTAAACGTTGCTTCGAGTGTGGAATGAACGATTATCTTCCAAAACCATTTAAGCGTGACATGATGCTGCAAAAAATTGATGAACAACAGTTTACGCACAAGGCAGGCTGACCAAGGAGCTTTGGAAAAAAAGAGTGATGGTGAAGCTGAAATACAGATACGGGATGCGAATAAATAAGGCTTAAGAGCAAAAAAACGGAGACCGAAGTCTCCGTTTTCTAAAGCTTATGTGTGACTTTCTCTGCTATAGAGAAAGGGGGATGATTACATCATGCCGCCCATGCCACCCATACCGCCCATGCCACCCATATCAGGCATTGCAGGGCCAGAATCTTGTGGCTTATCAGTGATCATCGCTTCTGTTGTGATCATAAGACCAGCAACTGACGCTGCGAACTGAAGTGCAGAGCGAGTTACCTTAGTTGGATCTAGGATACCCATTGCAATCATGTCGCCGTATTCGCCAGTCGCCGCGTTGTAACCGTAGTTACCTTCGCCAGCACGAACGTTGTTAGCAACAACAGATTCTTCATCACCTGCGTTCTTCGTGATTTGACGGATAGGCGCTTCCATTGCACGTAGTGCAACACGGATACCGACGTTTTGCTCTTCGTTGTCGCCTTCAAGGCCAGCAACTTTAGATGCAGCGCGGATAAGTGCAACACCACCACCAGCAACCACACCTTCTTCAACGGCAGCGCGAGTTGCGTGAAGTGCATCTTCAACGCGGTCTTTCTTCTCTTTCATCTCAACTTCAGTTGCAGCGCCTACTTTGATTACTGCAACACCGCCAGCTAGCTTAGCTACGCGCTCTTGAAGTTTCTCTTTGTCGTAGTCAGACGTTGCATCTTCGATTTGTTGACGGATTTGAGAAACACGACCTTGGATCATTGTTTCTTCGCCCGCGCCATCGATGATGGTTGAGTTTTCTTTAGTGATAGTTACACGCTTAGCTTGACCTAGGTCTTCTAGCGTTACTTTCTCTAGGTCTAGGCCGATCTCTTCAGAGATAACCGTACCGCCAGTTAGGATAGCGATGTCTTGCAGCATAGACTTACGACGGTCACCGAAACCAGGCGCTTTAACAGCAGCCACTTTAACGATGCCACGCATGTTGTTCACAACTAGAGTTGCAAGCGCTTCGCCTTCTACATCTTCAGCGATGATAAGAAGTGGACGAGATGCCTTAGCAACTGCTTCTAGAGTCGGAAGAAGTTCACGGATGTTCGAAACTTTCTTGTCGATAAGAAGAATGAATGGGCTTTCTAGATCAACAGAACCCGCTTCTTGGTTGTTGATGAAGTAAGGAGATAGGTAACCACGGTCGAACTGCATACCTTCAACTACGTCTAGCTCGTCTTGTAGAGCCTGACCTTCTTCAACCGTGATTACGCCATCACGACCTACTTTTTCCATCGCTTCAGCAATGATGTTACCTACTGTCGAATCAGAGTTCGCAGAGATAGTACCTACTTGCGCGATAGCTTTTGTATCTGCACATGGAACAGAAAGGCCTTTTAGCTCTTCAACTGCAGCGATAACTGCTTTGTCGATACCGCGCTTAAGATCCATTGGGTTCATGCCAGCAGCAACGGCTTTTAAGCCTTCAGTGATGATTGCTTGAGCAAGAACTGTTGCTGTAGTCGTACCGTCGCCCGCCGCGTCATTCGCTTGCGAAGCCACTTCTTTAACCATTTGCGCGCCCATGTTTTGGAACTTGTCTTCAAGTTCGATTTCACGTGCAACTGAAACACCATCTTTAGTGATAGTCGGTGCGCCAAATGATTTGTCTAAAACAACGTTACGGCCTTTAGGACCTAGTGTTACTTTTACTGCGTCAGCCAGAACGTTTACACCTTCTAGCATTTTAATACGTGCGTCATTACCAAATTTAACGTCTTTAGCAGCCATCTTAATTTCCTTTCAAATTCTTTGTTTCGGGGCGTCTCAGCGTTATCGCGTCATTCTGAACAGTGAGGGACGAACGTGATTCAGAATCTACTCAAATCGCACTCTGTTTAGATTCCAGATAATTCGTTCCTCATTTCTGGAATGACGATATGAATCATCCAATACTGGCTCTGATAACTTTTACTGAGAGTTAAATGAAAAATAGATTACTCGACGATCGCCATGATGTCGTTTTCAGACATAATCAGAACTTCTTTGCCGTCGATTTTTTCAGTTTTCGTGCCGTAACCTTCAGCAAAGATAACGGTATCGCCAACTTTTACGTCCAACGGTTGCACTGAACCGTTTTCTAGAATGCGGCCTTTGCCGACAGCTAGAATGATACCGCGAGTCGATTTTTCTGCGGCAGAACCAGTTAGAACGATGCCACCAGCAGATTTAGATTCAACTTCTTGGCGCTCAACGATAACTCGGTCATGTAGAGGACGGATATTCATCGGTCTTATCTCCTGATAATTTCCATTTAAATTTTGATAGTTGCCACGATTAGCGTGGGTCAAACAATATGTTGGGGGCGATGTGAAAGATCCCAAGGGGGGAACGAAAAAATTGTGAGCTAAAGTGCAGATTCTCACCCCTCATCTTTCCCTGCTTTTCGTTTACTCGTATCCCGCATCTGTTTATCCTACGCTTTTGGTTTCTATCGGCGTTTTGCATGCAAGATAAGCACGGGCTATTAACTGCCCCAATTGAGAGTACATTGCGTACCATGACCATACCGACCATATTCGGTATGGTGGCGATCTTGATGTTTAACTTGGTCGATACCTTCTTTATCTCACTGCTCGGCACACAAGCACTTGCAGCAGTGAGCTTTACCTTTCCAGTCACCTTTGCCATCAACTGCATCACCATGGGGATTGGTATTGGCTTATCGACATGTATCGGTCGATTGCTTGGCCAAGGCAGCGCACAAAATGCAGCACGCTTTACCTGCCATGGATTATTACTCGCGCTACTTCTGGTCTGCTGCGCTTCCGCTGTTGGCATTATCTCACTCGACCCCTTATTTACTTTATTGGGTGCCGAAGCGGAGTTACTGCCTCTGATCTCTGAGTACATGCTGATCTGGTATATCACCATTCCCCTATTAGTGATCCCAATGGCAGGCAACAGCGCTATTCGTGCCAGTGGCGATACCAAAACGCCTGCTAAAATCATGATGCTGGCAGGGTTAATCAACGGCGTTCTCGACCCTTTGCTTATTTTTGGATACGGCCCCTTCCCTGAACTAGGGATTCAAGGTGCTGCAATTGCAAGTGGTTTCAGTTGGTTTGGCGCTTTGTGTTGCTCGCTGTACATCTTGATTAAACGAGAAAAGCTTCTGGCTTTACCGAATATCAAAAACATCCTTAGCGATTGGTATCAAATACTGACTATCGGCACTCCTGCGGCACTGTCCAATGCGCTCAATCCATTAGCGGGTGCCATCATAATGATGATGTTGGCCAAACAGGGAACCGAAGCCGTTGCTGCTTATGGTGCTGCTCAGCGTATTGAATCCATTCTTATCATTGTGTTGATGTCTCTTACTTCGGCGCTTACGCCTTTCATGGCGCAGAACTTTGGCGCAAACAACCCACAACGCAGTTTTAAGGCACTGTTCCTGAGTATGCGTTTTGCTGTGATGTTCCAAGGTTTGATTTTCTTAATGATGGTGCCGTTGAGCATCCCCTTAGCTGCCCTGTTCTCTCAAGAAGAATCCGTACGAGGCATTTTGTGGCATTACTTGTTGGTCGTCCCCTTTAGCTATGGATTCCAAGGTATTGTGATGATGCTGATCAGTGGAATGAATGCCATGCATCAACCACTCAAAGCCTTTCAATGGAGCTTCATGCGTTTGTTTGTGTTTACCTTGCCCTTTGCGTGGATAGGCAGCCAAATTGATGGTGTCGAAGGGTTGTTTATTGGTTTAGCCTTGGGGAACATCATGGGTGGTATTTCAGGGTATTGCTTTGCACTTCGTGTGAGGGCTAAAGCAGATGCGGGATACGAAGAGGGATAGTACAAACCAAAAACTGAAAGACAAACGCTGACTACGCAGCGCTTAGTCCATCTTCGTTATATTTATGTCGCTAGAGCAAAGTTGATCGTATTTACCTTCGCTAGATTAACGTTCTGTTTTGCTTGCCACAGATCATAGTGATCCTGCATTGTTAACCAACTCTCCGGGGTTCTACCCAGTGACTTAGAAAGACGTAAAGCCATTTCAGGAGAAACTGCACTTTGGCCTTTAAGAACACGATTCAGCGTAGAAGGGGATACATCAAGCTGCTTTGCAACAAAACGACAGCTATAACCAAACGGTTCCATATATAGGTCATAAATAAACTCACCTGGGTGAGGAGGGTTGTGCATACTCATTAGTGATAATCCTCATAATTTAAAATATAGGCATTACCATCAATAAATTCGAAAGTAATACGCCAATTACCATTTACTGTGATTGACCAAATACCATCTCTATCCCCTTTTAATGGGTGAAGCTTAAAGCCAGGTAGATCAACATCATCAATAATGGTTGCAGTATCTATAGCTGCCAACTGCATCCTAAGCTTACGCTCATGCTTAGCTTGAATACCGGCTTCACTGCCAGTCTCAAAAAACTTTTTGAGACCTTTATGCTTGAATGTTTTAATCATACAGAGAGTGTAGCGTATTGCGCATCATGAATCAAATTTCAAGCAGCTTAAGAGCAGATTCGGGTAAACGGGATGCGAAGAGCCTCAAAAACAGATACGAGATTCGAAGAGCTTGAGAGCAGAAAAAGACTAAAAGAAGGAAGATGACATGGAAGACACCACTTACAAAATGCTTTATGACGCACCAATTGGCAAGATGATCATTGTGAGCAATGGTGTGTCGCTTATTGAAATTGACCATGTAAATCACGAAGAGCTAATGATTAGCAATCCAGATGACCTTTGCCAACTGGCAGCGAAACAGTTAGATGAGTACTTCGCAGGTCAACGAATAGAATTCGATTTGCCATTAAGAGCGATAAAAGGCACTGAGTTTCAAAAAGTAGCTTGGCAGGCTTTAACAACCATTCCTTATGGCGAAACCATCAGTTACGGTGAACAAGCAAAGAGAATGGACAACCCAAAAGCAGTAAGAGCTGTGGGTGGTGCAAATGGCAAGAACCCATTTAGTATTGTTGTACCTTGCCATCGAGTCATCGGCGCAAATGGCACATTAACCGGCTACACCGGCGGCATGAACCGCAAAGAGTGGTTACTGGATTTTGAGCGTTCGGTTGTAGATAGAACGCAATAAGCCTTACCTCGCTAGATCAATAATATAAAGTTTCACCATCAAGAAGCGCCATTATCACCAGACAACATATAGTCTATATTTAAAATTTCATACAAAGAGGTGATGGTAATGTCCACTGATACGATTGAATCTTATGAAGATCGAAAGCGTAGAGATGGAGCTATAGCGCTAATGAAACTATTATCGTTTTCTATTGATGATAAAAAACATGACCGAGTCAATTCAGGTACTCAGATTCGAGATAAACTGGCAAAACGTAAACAATCGGTTCAAGAATCAACATCACCGTTACGCTGATAATAATACGTTCGGTTACTTTAGTTTAATCCCATAAGTGTCAATATGGGCAAGTAGCTCATTCGATGTAATTCTATGTTTAACGAGCAAGTCAACCTTGAACGGAAGTGACGATTGTTCTAAACGATCTTGCAAGCCTGCGACGACACTTAACGAAATACCGTGCCCCTCGATAACAATATCGATGTCGGAGTTATCTTTATAAGTTCCAAGGGCTCTAGAACCGAATACCCAGGCATGAATGACTGAGACATGGTTCAAAACAATATCCTCAATCAGCTGATACTGATGAGGCTTAAGGCCGACCGAGTCTGGTTTACCCAAATAACTATCGATCACATTTAACCTCTTGTTCGCATTGACCCTCTTGATCACATTTAAGCTTTAAATAGAGTGTGACTTGCCCTATCACTGGTGAAAATGACTCTAAGATCAGTGACTGAGCTTCAAGGACATTTTCCTCATCATAGGTGTAGGACAATAAATTTCGTTTTATGAGTGCTTCAAGCATAATCTCACACTGCTCCGAAGACAGGTGCTTAGCTTCTAAGGCCGTACGAAAAACGCTCCTCGGCGAAGCCACATCAAACCCTTCAAACTCAAGTAAGTCTTTAAGGGTCTTCCATGTCAGTTCGAAAGAAAATTCAAAAGTTTGTACTAACCCAGCGAGCTCTAACTCATTGTAGCTATCTTGTGAGCACGCTCTCTCAAGCCTTTGCTGCGCTTTCATTAAGTTTTGCAGTCGTTGCTTCCAACGGTCTGGGTTTGAGTTCATATAAACAGCCTAAATATAAGGTAAAAGACAAGTATAGTATGAGCCTTAAGCTACCTAATCATTCAAGAAATGTCACTCTTTCGATATTCATCAAGACTGTTCTTTTCGTCTTTTGTTTAAGGTCGTGCCCTTATGTTCTCCCCTGCATGTTTTTCTTACCCAATACCTGTCCTTAAGCTCTTCGCTACTCGTTTACCCGTATCTCACATCACGCATCCGTTCTTAAGCTCTTCTCATCTCGCTTACTCGTATCTCACATCTATAAAAAAGCCCGCACTTTGAAGTGCGGGCTTTCAAAATCGTTAAAGCTCAGTGAACCGCTGAGCCAAACAACTATTTAACTACTGACTATTTAACGATCACATCACCTGACATTTCTGCCGGGATTGCGATACCAGATAAAGAAAGCATCGTTGGTGCTAAGTCAGACAGCTTACCGCCCTCTTTGAACTCAACGTCTTTGCTGCCCACATAGATAAGTGGAACAGGTAGGTTAGTGTGCGCTGTGTGGATGCCGCCCGTTTCTGGGTTAACCATCATTTCTGCGTTACCGTGGTCCGCTGTGATTAGCAGTTGGCCGTCAGCTTCTTTGATTGCTTCAACCACTTTACCAAGACATTCGTCTAGCGACTCTACCGCTTTAACTGCTGCATCGTAAACGCCAGTGTGGCCAACCATGTCACAGTTAGGGAAGTTACAAACGATCGCGTCGTATTTGCCGCCTTTGATCGCTGCAACTAACTTTTCAGTTAGCTCTGGTGCGCTCATTTCTGGCTGTAGGTCGTACGTCGCGACTTTTGGAGAAGCAACAAGCTGACGCTCTTCGCCTTCAAACTCGTCTTCTTTACCGCCGTTGAAGAAGAAAGTAACGTGCGCGTATTTCTCTGTTTCAGAGATACGTAGCTGCGTCTTACCTTCCTTCGATAGCCACTCACCGTAAGTGTTCTCTAGAGAAGCAGGTGGGAATGCACATAGAAGTGGGATGTCTGCTGCGTATTGAGTCAGCATCACGAAATCGATCGCTGGGAATACGTTACGAGCAAAACCGTCGAAATCAGGAACGAATGCACGTGTAATTTCACGAGCACGGTCGGCACGGTAGTTCATGAAGATAACCGCATCGCCATCAACGATAGCGGCAGACTCTTCGCCTTCTGCTTTGATTTCAGTCGCTTTTACAAACTCATCGTTTTCATCACGAGCGTAAGCCGCTTCTAGGCCAGCTACTGCAGTGTCGAATGTGAACTCTGCTTTTGCTTGAGTCAGCAGGTCGTAAGATTCTTGAACGCGATCCCAGTTGTTATCACGGTCCATTGCGTAGTAACGACCAATAAGCGAAGCCACACGGCCTTTGCCTAGCTTAGCGAACAGTTCTTGGAAACGTGCCAGTGTGTTTTCTGCGCTACGTGGCGGCGTATCACGGCCGTCTAGGAATGCGTGTAGGTAGATTTTCTCTGCGCCACGTTCTGCTGCCATTTCAACAGCTGCGTAGATGTGATCTTCATGAGAGTGAACGCCACCTGGAGACATAAGGCCCATGATGTGAACCGCTTTCTCAGCTTTCACCGCTTTATCGATAGCGTTCACTAGCGTTTCAGTTTGGCCGAATTCGCCGTCTGAAATTGACTTAGTGATACGAGTAAGATCTTGGTATACCACGCGACCCGCACCGATGTTGGTGTGACCCACTTCAGAGTTACCCATTTGGCCATCAGGTAGGCCTACATCTAAGCCAGAAGCCGAGATTAGCGTGTTAGGTTGGTTAGCAATAAGACCGTCTAATACTGGTGTCTTAGCGTTCGCGATAGCGTTGTCTTGGTTGTCTTCACGGTAACCGTAACCGTCAAGGATCACTAGAGCCATTGGCTTCTTAGCTGACATAGGACTGACCTCGTTCAATTCAAAATAAATCGGTATAAAAACAAATTAGCGTAATTTTACTACAGTTTACAGTCAAAACTGTAGCGGAAGATCAAGAAAGGGCGCAGGTAGGATGATCGAATGTGAAAAAAAGCGTCATTTTAGAAGGGAGTAAAGTAGGGATATGAATACTTATATCCCCACCATCCATATTGAAAAAGCGGAACAACGGTAGCCTCACGGCTCTTCAGTTTAGAAGATTAATCTCAGTGTCATGCTCTTCATCATCGTCCTGTGATTTTAGATCATGCACTGCTGGTTGCTCTATCACTGTGGTTTTGTTGGTAACATATTGAAAGCTAAAATCATCCCACAATATTTGATCCAAACTTTCTTCAATTTCTTGATTAGATGAAATATCTATTATCATGATTACTGCCTCATATCGCTATTAAAGCTCATAGTAATTATGGACAATAAACAGAACACCTTCGAAAGAATTGTGTAAAAAACACGCTAACGGAAGGTCATAATTCAAATAACCGAACCCAATATCGGTTCTAGGTTCTAGGCTCTAGGCTCTAGGCTCTAGAAGGAGCTCTTCTTGGTTCTGAGCAGCATTCCAAACCAAATCCCCTATCCCATCTGTCGGCTTAAACCCGGTTGGTGCATCGAGAAGAAGCTGGCGAATCGCATCATGTTGTAGGTTATGACAATCAAAATCCAAAGATTCAAGTAGCGTGTCATATTCATTAATCGGTAAGAACACTTCTTGTGCCGTCATGATTCGCTCATGAGCGGTTGGGGATACATTATCGCCAATCAACAACTCTTCATACAACTTCTCACCAGGGCGCAGGCCGGAGAATTGGATCTCAATATCACCATGAGGGTTCTCTTCATTCTTAACAGAAAGCCCTGAAAGGTTAATCAAGTTTGCTGCCAGGTCGGTGATTTTGACCGATTCACCCATATCAAGAACGAAAACATCGCCGCCTTTACCCATAGCGCCCGCCTGAATAACCAATTGTGCCGCTTCAGGGATGGTCATAAAGAAACGGGTAATATCACGGTGGGTAACAGTGAGTGGGCCGCCGGCTTTAATCTGCCTTTTAAACAGAGGAATAACCGAGCCAGAAGAGCCAAGCACATTGCCAAAACGAACCATACAGAAACGTGTGCCGTGCTCTTTTTGATTCTCTTGCTCAGCCAAAGCTTGCAGGCCTAGTTCCGCCATACGCTTGGTGGTGCCCATCACGTTAGTTGGACGCACCGCTTTGTCTGTCGAGATCAGTACAAATGATTCAACACCTGCTTCAATAGCGGCTTTAGCCGTATAGTAAGTGCCGTAAACATTATTACGCACGCCTTCCACTACGTTGTACTCTACAAGCGGGACATGCTTATAAGCCGCAGCGTGATAAACCGTTTGTACACCAAAAGACTGCATTGAGGTTAATAAGCGATGCGAGCGCTGAACAGAGCCTAACAGTGGAACGATTTCAACATCATAACCTTTGGTTTCTTTAACTAAAGAAAGCTCACGATCAATTTGGTACAAGCCAAACTCAGAGACTTCAAACAACACTAATGTTTTAGGTTGTTGTTTGAGGATTTGACGACAAAGTTCAGAACCAATAGAGCCGCCAGCACCGGTCACCATCACCACTTTATCTTTGATGTTGGCTTCCATCAGAGCTTGCTGAGGCGCAACCGCATCACGACCGAGCAAATCTTCAATAGGTACATCGGTAAGCTCATCAATCTTTGCTTTACCTGACACAATATCCGCCATTTCAGGAACGGTTTGAATCTCAACGGGCAGCTGCGCCAGCAAATCCAATACTTGCTTACGGCGAGCACGAGAAGCGCTGGGTATCGCGAGTAGGACTTTAGAAACGTCGTGCTTTTCAATCAACCTTTCCGCTTTGCCTAATACAATAACGGGCAAACCCAAAATCATCGTATTGGTGAGCGTTTTATCTTCATCAATAAACGCACGTACTCGATAATCTTCGGAAGCACGAAGTGCGACCGCAAGCTGCCGACCACCAGAGCCTGCACCATAAATCAACACTTCTTGACGTGAGTCTTTCGAAGGTGACGTAGTGGCAACAAGGTTACGAACAACAAGACGAGAGCCACCACACAATAGCGCTAAGTAAGCACCATAGATGATAGGCACCGTACGAGGGATAGGCTCTTGCAGGTAATAGGCGAATACGGCCAAAGATACTGCCGATAATATCGCACCAGCCATCACCACAAACAGTGCTTGAAAAGTTAGGTATCTGAGTACGGCACGATACAGTCCAACTTTTGTAAAAATGAGGACAGTTGTTATTACCGTTAAGCCCATCAGTAACAAGCTATCGCCGTCATTCAAAAGTGTTACATCACCTAACCTTGTCCACAAAGCAATATGCAGAGCAATTAAGATAAGCAAAGTGTCGATAAGGACACTCACCACCCGCTTATGTAAGCGAGAAAGTTGCCAGATAAAATTGAGACGTTGCATAATAATATTCTTATTTATTTAAATTTAATAAGCCACAGAGACTGCACAAGTGGAAAGTACTAAATATGGTTGAAGTTCGCCAGAAGAGCTTACAAACGACAACCCGAAATTTACTTCGATCTTAAATTTGTTATTGGTAAAAAAGCCCCAATTGTTTAAAAAACTTTAGCCTATTGGGGTATTTTCGACCAACAAAGAAGAGAGTGTACACGAACAACGCTCTCATGCCTGAGACTCTCAAACCACTAAGCCAATGATTATAAGAACAAAGGAAGAAAAGAGAAAGATTCGTTTTAAGAACGAGCACTATTTAACTGCATCACCAGAGCCACTACCAGTCGCTGTCATTAAGATATATTTGAAGTAATCTTTCAAGGTCAGCGTCTCAATCATTTGCTTATCCGTTTTAGCCAATAACTCTGGTGTAGACATATCAATATTCTGGACTTGAGCTAATCCAGTAACCCCAGGCAAAACATCATACACGCCTTGTGCGTCACGTTCTTTGATCAATTCTTCTTGGTTAAACAAGTTCGGGCGCGGGCCAACTAAGCTCATTTCTCCTTTCAAAACATTGATTAATTGCGGTAGCTCATCAATTTTAGTTTTACGCAAAAAGCCACCAAGCCTTGTGATTGAAGCATCGCTCGCTAAATGACTTGCCACCGATTTTGTTTCAACACTCATAGTACGAAACTTTATAAGCTTAAATGGTTTTTTGTTGCGCCCTACACGTTCTTGAACAAAGATTGGTGAACCTGTATCAAACATGCCGATAATGGTTACAACAACAAGAACTGGCCATAGGAACAATAAACCAAAGAAAGAAGCTAGAAAGTCGATTAAACGGATCATGTTACTTATTACCTTGTTTATTTAAAATGTAGTCTGCTGTTTCTTTAAAACCATCTTGTAAAGACTGAGGTGGTGTCCAATCTAATGTTTTTTTTGTATGGGATATGTCTACTTGTAAAGAACCAATAAGACGATCAACTACATCTTCTTTTTTAAGCAACTTACCAACAAACTTGTAACACCAAGCAGGGATAGGTAATTGAAAATTTGTCTTACCACAAGCAACTGACATTTGTCGTACCATTTCAGATGTAGAAACATCGTGATCATCTGAAACTAGAAACACTTGATTCTTAGCTTTAGGATGATCGATACAGGTAACAATTAAGTCAACTAGATTGGTTACAGACACTAAGCTACGTTTATTTGAATTGATCAAACCAAATGGCAAAGGAAAACCTTTAGAAATTAAATTCATTAAGAAAGCAAAATTAGCTTTAACACCATCACCATATACTAACGGAGGGCGAATGATAACAATTTCCATTCCAACCTTTTTGCTTAAGGCAAACAAAAGCTCTTCAGCCTCAGCTTTGGATATGCCATATGCGTCCTTTGGACTTGGTTTATCCAAAGCATTATAAACTTGTTTTTCGGTTGTGCTCTCGCCATTTACTTTAATAGAGCTCACAAAAACAAAGCGCTTTACACCAGCTGCCGCAGCTTGCTTCGCTAGATTAAGGGTTCCAGCTGTATTTACTAGCCTAAATTCTTCGAGCGGGTTTTCTGCGGCATCACACATAACATGTACACGGGCAGCTATGTGCACAACAGCATCAACGTTCTGCAGCACCGATGAATAATCTGAATGAGGGTCAATATTTGCTTTTAAGTTCCTATGACACTTTGGAGGAGTGGAGCGTCCAAGTAAATTAACATTTTCCAATGTGCCTAGCGAATTAAGTAAGTGATCCCCCACAAACCCTGAATAACCAGTAATTAAAATCTTACTCATAATAACTACCCTAACTCAATGATCGAGTTACTCATATCCTTCATTATGTTCGCTCTAGTATATTTATCAATGAAAACACTTCTATCTGTGTGCACAAGTTCTAATTTATTCAATGCTTCCACTGCTCCTTTGTGATCTCCAGGATAAAAAACTTCTGCATTAGATACTTCTGATTTTATAAACTCAGCAGCATACCCAGAAACACCAGCTAAAATTGGCTTACCCGTGGCGGCATACTCAAATATCTTGGAAGGAAGCACTTTCTCAAATGCGGGGTAATCATTTAAGTGTAAAAAGAGAATATCTGCACCTAAGTACTCTTCAATTAACTTCTGCCTGTTTACCGGCGGCAACAGTTCTAAGTTTACTAAGCCAGATGCACTATCAACTAATTGCTGCTTTCGACTACCATCTCCAATAACACTAATTTGAATGTCTTTATTTACTGATTTGGCAAACTCAGGGAGAACCGTGTGCAACCCCTGCCCTTCTCCAATATTCCCAGCGTATACAAGGCGCTTAGAACCTTCAAAAGGAGCAGCTTCATTGTCGGCAATAGCTAAATTCAAAAACTCACGATCAATACCATTTGTAAACCAAGAATAGTTCGCCTTTGAATATCGCGCTTTAAAATACCCAGCAAACCCTTTGGAAACGAGATTAATATGTTTTGCCGAAGAAAACGTGTACTTTTCAATTGCAGAGAGTATTGGTTTCAGCACCAAAACAACCTTGGGAGGCAACACATCTTTAATGGTATCGACAAAAATATCGCGTATATCTAGATACAAAGGAGCCTTCTTACTTTTAGCCACTCGTGCACCTAAGAACGCAGTAAACAACCGCGAACTCGTTGCAAAAACCAAATCATAATCTTCTCTCTTCACCAACTTTTGCACCTGTTGATAAAATGTTTTGAAAGATTTAATTTGGTCTAACATACCACTTTCATGTGATGGAAGATCAATGCGTCGTATCCTAACGTTACCGTCAACTTCTTCCCTTTTGGCACCTTCATTAAAACTGGCATACCGATTGGGCATTGTTGTAACAACATCAACCTCAACGCCTGCTTGCTGCTTCAATTGCTCAACCAAAGCAGTTGTTCTAAACGAACCAGCACACAGGTCTGGTTTAAAGTAAAATGATAAAACCAGTATTTTCACGAATCCCTCTTAATCTGTTTGATTTCTGTTCTCAAGTGACCACTAGCAAACGCTATTTCAATTTTCTTATTTTCGATAGTTTTGCCAAATTCAGGGTGCCAAGAGCTGTCTTTAATTACTATGGGCTCGGAGCTAATAAATACACAGAGTAATTCGTTACCATGCATTATTTTAAGTTCACTCTCTGAAAGTCTTATAACATCCACCTCAGGATGGAGGTGCAGATGAAAACAAGCAGGAGCCTCTTTTGACAACGTATCATTGATCACCAAGCTATCGGGGGCAAAATCTAAGGCTCTAGTATGTGTAACCTTTGGGTTTTGCTGCATGTAACCGTTATGGCTGGCTACAAGGTGAACATGCTGCCCCGCGTTGCTGACTTTATCTAGATCCGCATAAGCACGCTTTGCCACTCTGAATCCAGACCAAACCTGTGATGAATCTATACCAGCGACCGAAACCGTATTGTGAGCCGCTGTTTGTCGCTGCCTGACGCGTTCCACGCTGGTACCATATAAGGAAGTGCCAGAGTTTACGAAAACCCGCTGCTTGCCCATGGATAACTCAAAACTCAGAGTATCAGCATGTGCGTGACCGGGCAAATAATCAGGTCCTACATTTGCGTGGTCGAAAATAACTGCATAGGCTGGAAACGAGATACGACTGTAACCGCTGCTTTGATTTGTGATTAATCGTTGTTCTAGCTCAGCGAATTTTAACCCTAATGATTGTGCATAAAAAAATATCTGTTGTGGCGCCCTTGCTATGCCAATAGCAGCATCATTAAAAAAGCTCACTTCTCCATCACCGTGAATCATAGAAGACAACCAAAATAAAGCTTTTTCCGCGATTTTTATCCAATATGGCAGGCATGCTATCAACTCATTCCGCTTACTGGTATTGGCTAGATCAATCAGTTCAAGTAAGTCCCACAACAAGATTTCGTGATACATAGGAGAGAGTTCAAAATGTGCACCGTCCTCCAAGAACTGCTCAGCTAGCTCTTCGTTAAGTAATCTGATACCGAGAGCAAGCAATTGCGAAGAGTTTTCTCCTCGCAAGTATGCTCCGACAAAAGTCAACGCTTTTGCATTGGCAAACAAATGGTTGCCAAGAATATGGTACTCCAACTGCTGAGTCAGTACATTTGCTTGCTCGAGCATACTCTTGAGATACTTTGGTGGTACTTCAGTTTGAACGCTACACCACTTAACCCAATTCACCAATCGCAGTGAAATCGGGTATGGCTCCCAACCATTTCCATGGCAAGGTGGATTGTCTTCAATCCATTTCTCAATAAACTGATGATGCAGATAACATCTAGTAATGCCATCTTGAGAACTTAAATCATCAAAATAATGCAGATTATATAGCCATAACTTAGGTTTGCTGTCGCAATTCCAATCAGCAGAGCATTTAACATTGCCCTTTTGATTTAAAAAGAAAACTTCAGTATCGTTAAAGATGCTTTGCTGGTTCAATAATGGGCCAGACCATTCCCACAAGGAGGTAATAGGTTGAACACATGGGCTAAGTTTAGGCTTCCGAAATCTATAATAAACTCTGTAGAAAACTTGCTTAAGCTTAAGGTGCCTTACAGTATTGAATATTAAAAAAAAATTTTTAAATAACCTCACCACCCCTCCGAAGATTTAATACAGTACAATATGTATAAATTAATAGAAAAATAGGGAGAGGTTTAGCGGGCGCACCATCTTGAAAAAGGATTAAAAATAAAGCAAACAATAGCCATCCCCCCAAATTACTACTCTGACCATTAACAAAAACCCTAAGCTTTAACGCAGAACACATCAATAATAATACGCAAGCCAATATAGGAATAGAGAAAACCCCAAACTTTAATGTATATTCGAACACACCACCATATAAACGCCCAAACACATTATAATACAGTTCTCCTAAAGGTGTGGAAAATGAAGTGTAAATTGAAAAATCACTATCCCCTGCGCCATAGGGCCCAAAAAAACTCAGGTTGTAAAATGTAAGAGGTATATTCATAACCCGCCTAAAGGCACCGAAATCTAATAATCTCTGAGGCTCATTCAACATATAATTTAATATATTAACAAATCGCACATCACTATCAATGAACGATAATGAAGCCCCCCAAACTAATAATATAGACACAAAAGAAACCAAGATAACCAAAGACAACTTCGGCCTAAAAAAAACAATCAAAAAATAAAAAACCAAAGCATGATTAAATATTGAATAGAACGATCTAGGAACCAACACATTAATAAGAAGAAGGAATAAAGACACTGATAAAATGTAATTAACATCATATGTGTTAAACTTCATTCCTTTTTCTTTAGCGTAGGTTAAAACAAAAAAAACATTTATTATTGTTATAATTTTCCCAAAATGCGCTGGCTCGCCTGTTAGAGATCTTACTCCCCTACCAGACTCAGAAAATGAAAGAGCCGCATCAACACTTCGAGTAACCAAAAAGGAAAGAAAATCAGGCTTTATAAATTGACACACCCCAACAAATGAATATATAAATACAACAATGAGTAAAAACCTAGTTGATAAATTTAAACAGCCAGAAACATTTAATATAAAAATCGCATAAGCTATAAATACTGGAGCTAGGTATGTTAAGGCCGTTTTCAAAGTTATATTATCCACGTGGAACAAAAAAGCAGCAAGTAATGAGCACGTTAATATAAACAAAACGGACAAAGGGACGGCAGATACGACTAGTCGACTAATAATAAAAGGAAATAAAATCAAACATAACAAAATAAAATTTGGTTGTGTATCAATACCAGGAAAAAATCCGACTGCCTGGAAAAAAATGCTAAATAAAAGGATTCTATCTAAATAAGAATTGACCATATTTTACACAAACCCTTTATATAAGATAGCGTGAAAGTGATTCTATATCTTTATTTTCAAACATAGAGTACCTAATTGCATGTGTTAGTCTTACAAGCTCCTTATAGCTTTCAAGTTTCAACTCAAACTGTTCGATATCATCTATATTAAGGGAGTTATTTCTAAAGCAATCTAGAACAGGAAAAGTGAGGGTTTTATCATATTCAGACAATGTTACTGTTAAGGTAGGAATGCCACTCGATATACACTCAACAGCTACAGCTGAAGTCTTAGTAATACAAATATCAGCAATTTCGAAAGCATCACTATTTGATAATCCATCTATGAAATTCAGCATTGGAAGTATATGTAAATTATAATTAGATCGACTATCTCTTGGATGTAATTTAATCCACAAATCTATTTCATTTCTCAAACAATACTCGTGTAGACTACTTAGTATGGTCTCAGTAACTTCAAACTCATATGGTTGTGTAAAGAAAACAATAGATTTTATTGCATAAAAAGAACTATTTACATCCTTTAATTCAAAAATTGTACCTTCAAACATTAAATCTCCAGATGATTTAAAACCATTATTTAACCCAAGGCAAGATAATTTACTATCACAAAAGAAATTTGACACTGGAAATTCGTAAGCTAGATCAGGAACAATATTTATTGTTTGAATTGTTTCTACGCTACACCTTAATTGAGTAGATATGTCTCTATCTAAATGAGCAAAACGACCTTTTATCGCAAAATTAAACAACTTAATAACATTTTTGTTTTGAAGAGAGTTAACAGTACAATATTTATATAGCTCATCAGTTTCAAAACAACTCACTTCTTGGAGTAACAGCTTTAGATCAAAGCGTATCTTATTGGCAGAAATTACCCTGGAGTACTTTACAGTATTTTTTTCTGACAAGTAAAAACGAGCAACATCAATAATAGATGGTAATAAAATATTACATTCTTTACTATTTCCAATGGAGTTAATAATACCCTTAACACCAAAACTTCTGACTTGAGGAAATAGATAAATTGCTCCCAAACTAGTATTATTCTTTTCAAAATTAATTAATTTCAAAGCGTAATCAAGTTGGTTTTTAGTCCGACAAAGAAAGTACTTGTTTTCGGAAGTAACTGAAATACTCTCCTTTCTTGGAAAAAAAATAAAATACAATTTAAAGATCATTAACTTAAAAATTACATTTAGAAAACCAAAAAACTCAATTAGTCGCATAAAAGTAAGTCTGAACGTTCTTCTACAGAGAAAGTCACCTTTAACATTTATGAATCGAATACCATTATGATAATTATCTCTTAAAACATTAGCTATAATGGCGCCTAGTAACTTGCTAGAACCCAAATTGACCTCGTGGCTTTTGTATCCAAAAAGGGGGAGTTGGTTCTCTTCAGTTAGAGACGCATAAACATCAATACTAAATCCACTTTCTAACCATTGTTCACAAACCTTTAAGCACTGATAAACATTAACTAAAGCTCCACTTGACAATGAATCAAGATGACCAAAAACACTACAATTGCCTGAATACTCAATCTCAAATTCAGAAAAAAATTGGTATATGTCATCTATTGGCACAGGTACTCTCTTTGAAATCAATGACGCATTCTTCACCTTTCCTTCAATATTAGAAAAGTCCAAACAGACTATGTCATCATACATACCCCAATCAAAATCAGATTTTATTGGAATAGAAAGAACTAAAGCAACTTTTTTACTCATAAAAGAAACACACCAACAACACGAATAATAATGAAATTACCATATATTTTGACAATACTAAAACCTTACAACTAACTTTATTAAGATAAAGATAAGATAAAGAAACCGACATCAATAAAATATGAGAAACTAATAGTACTGCTAACGCCCCTTTTATACCATAGGACTCTATAAAAATATAGTTCATACCTGTTGCTATTCCAGCGATAGAAACATATATTAGCATTTGTTGTTTTGTTTTTTCTAGGAAATTCATCGTAAGCCCAACACCTAATGTTGTTGTAGCAGAGATAAAAGAAACCCCCAGAGATATTAAAAGAATATAATTAAAATCCTCAATTGGGATCTCCAACCAAACATTTAAATAAACTCTAATCACGTAATAAACAGGAATCAAAAATATAAAACTACAAACAATCATTAGTAATTGCTCATAGAACGCATCATCCAAAAACCTCCTTTTATTCAAAGTAGTATAATATCTAGGAGTAAAATAAATTGACAACCCTTGAAATAGAAGAAAATACACTGAAGCATATTTTATAACTAATGAATAAACTCCCAAATCATATTCAGCAACATACTTCCCCAGGAAAATTCTATTTGACCAAGTAAGAACCCATGCGGACAACACTGTTGGAACAAAAGGTATAGAATATCTGATTATTCTATACACCTCTTGATTTGATATTTCACCTCCAGATTTAGAGTATGACAATGCTATATATGCAAATATTATAACCGAAGATATGCATAAACTATATATATAAGACTCATAACCTACAGAAAAAAGCACAACGAACATTAACACCGAGAAAAATAACGGCACTGTTTTCAACAATGAGGCAAAAAGGTACTTAATAGGCTTTGATTGATATTGATTTCTAATTTGGCAAATAGTTAGCATAGAGAAGCTAACTGATGAGAAATATACAATACTATAAGTTAAAAAATCAATATTCCAAAAACCAAAATAATAAGGAATGAACGTAAGTGGTAAATAAAGTAGAAATGAAATCTTAATTGAAAGCCTGAGGGCAATTTCAACTATGCTCTCTCCCATCTCTTTATAATATCTTGTGACACCCTTTTCTATCGATATTGAAACCACGGCTTGAATTAACATTTGATAGGTTTCAATGAGCGATATTTTACCATAATCAACTACAGATAGGTTTTCTGACAACAAAAACACTGTCAAAAAAGTAAATATCTGCGGAATAAAAACCGCTAATCCAAATGTAACTACGGATAGATTCACGCTAAATCACCAAGCAGCTTTTTATACGTATACGCATGCCCATAATCACTAAAATGATGATTATCAGAAACATATGCCTTTTCCGCATCTAAATCATCAAAAAAACTTACATCGCACTGCTCACCCACCACTTTAGATAGTATTGAATTATATTTTGATATATTTAACTCTACTAAAGGGTTTATGTTACAATATTTTTTATTAGGCGGTGCTATAGGCAAGAAAATCACTTGTGAATTACAAAAAAATGACTTAATGTCTCTTATATTATTTTCAAAAGTACCTTCATCAACATAATTAATTTTCCTTAGATTTATGATTTCTTTATAATATTTTTTGATCAACATCTTAAAAAAAGAGTTTAATATAGGTATTCGTGATATAACTTGCAACTCTATTTTGCTTAACGCTCTTGGATAGCAATCCACTATACCAACTTGTATAATGATCACCTCAGCTTGATATGCAGCAAAATGAGGCAACAAGTTATCTACAATTTCACTCGTGGTTCTCCCAGTCTTTATGTCAAAAAAAAAGTTATATTTTCCCTTGAGTTTCCTGGCTAGCCTATATGTCCATACATTGCTGGCTGATGGAGAACCAACAGACATTCTTGGGTAACCTAAAGAATCAGTTAACAATAAAATATTCTTCATCAATCACACTCTTATTAAATTCAAGCAACTCTCGATACCTACATCAATAGGTAATTTCTCTATATTTAGATAAATAAGTTGGAGATTCATCATTCTTAGTAGGAACATTTCCTTACTATACCGATTAGTTTCTCGTCAAAGACCGTTATAGGAATAACCATACCAATAATGTGAAAGGTATAGACTATAAACCAGTTTAATTTCATTGTCTTGGCTTTGTAAAGACCATCAAACACATATATCTATTCGATCAACTCTATCTACACCGCCACTGTTAGTTGCAATGAGGGATACGGAAAAATCATGAACTTCCCCGTCAATAAAGGCTTGCCAGAACCTTTAAAAGGTACTTACAATTCATCGCACACATTGCTCTTCTGTGTTTAATACTCGCTTTAAGTGTCGTTTCACTCTTCAGCATGTTTAAGTACATCTGCCTGATCCTTGCGAAGCTTTCTGTACCTTCTTCTGCTCGTTTTTGGCTGGCATCTTCAAAAAGCGGTGTCTAACGACCAGTGCATCGACTCAACCAACCCAATATGAATGCGTGGTATTTAACAATTCTTTAGCAACCTCTTCTTTTGTGGTAAAGAAACAACGATACCCATTGTTTTTAGCTCTGGCCATTCCAGTCAGGACAAGATTACGAAGCCCCTTGCCCTGCAAGGATTTTCGAAAGGTAGCTATTGCTACGGTTTGCTTCTTTCTTTTGATCCCTGCTTTGAAGCTGATTTCTTCCGACAGCAGGTTTAAGGCTATATGCCTTATAACTGCTAAATTCTCACCAACTTGCTCTCGACGTATCCGACATTCATTTTCTTTAAAACCTACGTCTAATCGCCAGTGCATCTAATTTTCGATGCTCTAATGTACTCGCGGGCTCTCTAGTAAAGCTTTAGCCGTCAGTTCTGATGAGCTTATGTAGTGCTTGATTTGCATTGTTTCTGTTGGCTTATTACCTTTCTTGACGAATTAAAACAACCATACTCAAACGTGTTTCTGTACGACCATGTCCTTTCTATTGAGTGACGTATTTATCACCTTCAAAACTATTAAGCATACTAGAATTAAACACTTGGCTAATCGCTTGCTCCAATCGTTTTTGATTACCTTTTACCGCTAAGAGGTAATCTGCATCCTGGCCGACTATCTTTTCAGTTATATCCTTCTGGCATCCCATAGCATCAATCGTCACTAAACAACCTCGTAAGGAAAGCATTTCAAGCAGCTCAGGGATCGCTTTGATTTCATTGCTTTTGTCTGCAGTTTTAACCTGTACTAAACGCACTAACCATATGGATTGCACCACAACGCTTGTCTTTGTTGTATGTGCCTCTGAGAGTTTTGCCGTCGATAGCAATCACTTCACCCTCAGTCACCTCATGGCAGTCTTTCACCCACGCAGTAAAGCATCTTTGTAGCTGCTTAACGGAGATAAGATTAATAATCTCTAGCAATGGTATCATGTACTGGTATGCCTTGTTTGAAATCACCATACTGTCTAAGCCATTCCAAGTTACCTTAACCAAAATCTTCAATATCCTCCCAACCTTCAGCACCAGCAATCATTGCTGCAATTGTTAAGGAGATAATGTCGGTTAGTGTGTGCTCTATTTTCCAAGCTTGGCGAGGGTCTCGAATAACTGAAATATGCTCCAAAAGGCTTAATCCGTTCATTAGGGTAAATATCACATCACGTCCCCCTTATTCAATAAGGGGGGACGTGATCTGGCCCTGCCCATGCTATTTGTTACCTCTTGTTTGTGGTGAATAAGAGAATTACTGCTAACATGAACCTGTTTTCGAGTAATAGCCCCTAGGAACAGTTACCATAGTCAAAAGCGGTGGTTTAGGGATGACAATAAAAACAGTCTCAATAGCCAGCCATACGACTGTACAACTCAATATGTTTCTTCTGATCGTCTAGAGAGCATAGGTTGCTAGTGTCAGCATTTAAGAATGATTCCGTCTGTTTATACAAACCTGGCTTGTACTGAACATCTAATGAATCATCCACTTCAACGTGCTCGATCGCAACGCTACCCAACTTCTGGATTTGAAGTTTTTCCATTGGACGGAAAATCAAGCGATGCGCTGAAGTCAGTACTTCCACACTCCAACGACCAGGAGCGCCCCAGTTACCGTGGTAAGCAAAGAGCGCCCCCGATTCTGATACACCAGCGCCAGAGAAGTTGTATGAGCGCTCATGCCACTCTTCGCTACCGCTGAAGAAACAACTTAGCTGCTCAGGGAAACCACCAAGGTGGAATGCCATGTCAGTTACGTGAGTGGTGTTCGCTAGGAACCAGTTCTCTTTAACGCCTTCCGCTTTTTCTAGTTTCGCGATCACATGCCCCCACTCCGTCAGTTCGAAGTTAAAGCTCTGAACACCACCATCTTGCTCAATGATGTCCTTCGCTGCGAGTAGCGATGAGAAGAATCGGCGATTGTAAGCAACGTAAACCTTAGCGTCGTTACTTAACGCGTAGTCAGCAAGCTCTGCGATTTCTTGCGCATCAAGACCTGCTGGCTTTTCTACCAAGATGTTTTTCACACCGAGCTCAATCAACTTGATGGTTGTCGGCGCTAACTGCTCAACACCTGTAGTTACAATACCAAACTCAAACGGCTGAAGGTCTTCAGATTCACAAAACTTATCCAAACCACCAATAAAAGGGTTAACGCCAGTCGCTTCTTGAAATTTAGCCGCCGAAGCTTCACTGCGTCCTACTACAACAAAATCACGCTCTAAGCCGTTAAGAACTTTCACGTACTCTTGTGCCATCGGTCCGGCACCAATCATTAATATCATTTTGAAACCTTATGTAATTGGGACTAACTGTTCTAGTTCGTCGCGTGCGCTAGGGTCGAAAATTGGGACAGCTTTACGTAAGAACTCTTCATGCAACATGTTTGAGGTTGCCAATGCCGTCAACTCACAGTCTTGTTTGTTGATTAAATCCAACACGACTTTGTTAGATAACTGGCTTTGGAAAAAAATTTGTAATGGCGACTCTTTTACCGTTTCACCGTCTTGCTCAAGCCAACGTACCGCACCTTCACGCTCAGAGAGTTCAATGTGCTC
Source organism: Vibrio sp. 10N.247.311.12 (assembly GCF_041467515.1). Classification (NCBI taxonomy): domain Bacteria; kingdom Pseudomonadati; phylum Pseudomonadota; class Gammaproteobacteria; order Vibrionales; family Vibrionaceae; genus Vibrio; species Vibrio sp. 10N.247.311.12. The sequence continues at coordinate 55,034 of NZ_JBFSUV010000010.1, read as the reverse complement.
ACCGTCAATGACGACCGAAATGTCGACCATCACCTGGCCACTTTCTGTCTGGTCACACCGAAGACATAGCTTGTGCTGATCTGCTCGAGCGGAAAGCCCACCAACGAGCTCTTTGTAGCCTGAGCGCTTGCTATCAATAACACTAACGTCAGCTTGGAAGTCCAAATCGTAGTTCGAGAAGCCCGCAAGGTAGTTCCACAAATCAATAAAGTGGATAGCATTACATCCTAGACCCCAGTTGCTCCCCGTCACTTCTAGAGCAACAGATTTAGCGCCTTGATACTGCTGTGCTAACGCCTGGTATGCTGGAAATTGTCTTCTCGGGCAATTAACCCAAGTCTTCACGCCTGCGTCTGCTAATAATTTCTCTGCCTCTATAAGCTGTGCTATTGATTGGAAAAGTACTTTTTCCAGAACCAGGTACTTAACGGTTAGCTTTTCTACCAACTGTTTAACGATACCTAGGCGTACAGCTGCGTTTGTCGCCACAATTGCGACTTCTACGCTCAGTCCAGCTATCGATTCCATGTCAGTAACGTACGTCACCCCAGGAGAAGCTTCCTGAGCAACCTCTTGGTAACGCTGTTTAGCAACGTCGAGTGATTGCTCGGACGGGTCTAGAACATAGATGCTGAACTTGTCATCCAATTGCGCGAGTGCTTGAAGGTGTCGACTGCCCAACTGACCTGCACCAATAATAAGTAAATTGTCTTTCATGTAATTAATACCAATCTAAGTTTTTAAAGTCTGGGTTGCCATTTATAGGCTAAAGCCATCATCAACCACGATGTTCTGACCTGTGATGTACTTTGATTGCTCTGATAGTAGGAACAACACCGCTCCAATCACGTCATCAACATCTAACATGCCTGCGCCATGGGTTTTCTTTTTATAGGCTTGTAAGAAGACTTCAGGTTGATGATCGAAAATGCCACCAGGGCTGACGCTGTTGATGCGGAACTGGCTGTGATTCACATAAGCAACCACATACTTGTTGAGATGTTGAATCGCCGCCTTAATCGCTGCGTACTCCACAGGCATGGTCATCGGTGTGTTGTCATAGATTTCGAACTTTGGTGCAACGACACCATAGATAGAAGATATGTTAACGAGTGAGAATTCTCTGGTATTACGCTGAAAATAAGACGCTGCTTGTTGAGAGAATAAAAAAGCACTGCCTAAGTGTAGTGATAGATTCTCATTGAAGCTTTCAAGGCTTACATCGAAGAAGTGCTTGCCGTAAGTCGTGTTTCTTGGGTACGTCGCGTTGACAGCTCCATCAACATACTCATCCAACAGGGCGAAGAACTGCTTAACATCGCTTTCATTCGTCACATCAAGTGTATGAAATGAAACGGCTTCAGCGTTAATATCACAGCCTAGGTTTTCAATACGCGCTTTCATGCTGTCGACATTAATATCCGCAGCAATCACTCGCGCGCCTTGTGCAATCACTTTGGTTACGAGCTTAGAGCCCAATAGACCGCCAGCACCAGCGATGAAAATCACTTTATCTTTTAATAAATTATCCACTTAACGACCGCCTTCTACGATGGCTTCTGCCAGTTTAAAATCATAAATATCGTCAATGTCGACTGCTCGCTCTTTTGGCACTTCGATACTTGTCACTCGTCCTGCGAACAGGCTTTGGTTTTGTAAGATATAACTTGGTGAGGTGACATAAACAACCGTAGTGATGTCAAAGGCGACAGGGGCATCTTGACGACGAGCAACGCCACCTTCGATAAGGTTCATCAGTTGCACATCACCGGCTTCATCTCTTCGAACCATGTTGAAGTATGGGCTACGATTTGCAGGTGTGATACCGATACAAACATCCGCATCACTATCCGCAATCTGCGAAATCGCACCTTCTACATCATCAACGCTACGCAGAGGGCTGGTTGCCGGCAGGCTGACACAGCGGTCAAATGGACCATACTTATCAGTAACCCATTCAACCGCGTGCATCCACGAAAGCCATTCAGGGCTGGTATCTGACGCGAGTTCAGCTGGCCTTTCAATTAAAATTGCATCATTTGCCAGAGCAACCTCAGCGATCGCCGCATCATCCGTTGATACAAAAACTTTGTCTATCGATGAACATGCTTTCGCAACATCTATGGAGTATTGCAGCAGGGGTTTACCGGCTAAGTGTTTAATGTTCTTGCCAGGTAACCCTTTTGAGCCGCCTCTGGCAAAAATAAAAGCATGGTTTTTCATTGTGACGCCTTTAATAACGATAATTTAGTGACTGGCTGCTCTGATTTTCTGGATCAGATCAACACTCTGCTTAGCCTCTGTGATATCAATGCAGGAATGCTCTCGCCCTTCAATTTTAGAGATAAAATCGGTCAGCATATTCAAATACATTTGGTTCTTATCCCAATCCGGTTCACTATAAAGCACTTCATCACCTTTAGCGCTGGCGAGGGTAATTCCGTTTCTTATCAGATCCCACTCTAAGGTACCTAAACTACCGATAACTCGACATTTTCGGAATGGTTTTCTCTGTAGGAAGTCTAAGTGGATATTAACCACCGCACTTTGACATACAGCAACGATGTCAGCGCAATCTTCCACATCGAGCGACAATTCATCACCAGAGCGTAAGATCGCATGCTTCACATCAAGTGAACCAAATAACCACTGCACATAATCGAGCTCATGGCTCAACTCTAGGAGTGCGCCACCACCAAGCTCAGCATTGGCAGAAACGCTACTGCGATAATCCTTGTTCGGGCGCCAATCCGGCAAATACTGCCCAACTTCAACATTTACGTTATAAATGTGCCCTACCGTCTGTTGCGCCAATAACTTCTTAAACGCAATCGTCGATGATAAGTAGCGTAGACAGTAACCTATCGCAACAGGCGTACCATGTTGTTCAGCCGTTTGCTGCACAAGCTCGCTATCAGCAAAGCTTACTGAGAGTGGTTTTTCTATGAGGACAGGAATGTTCGCCTCAATCAAAGGCAGGGCATGCTTGGCATGAAATGGTGCTGGAGAAGCAACAACAGCGAGCTCGACTTCATGGGTGATAAGTTCATTGACCTCACCCACGACAACATCGCAATCAGAGACGGCTTCCTGAGGGATTCTTCCACTCGCAGACATGGCAACTAGCTTGCTATCAGGAAACAGTTGCTTGAGGTTTTTACGATGACGAGTGGCAATATTTCCTAGACCAATAACAGCAACACATTTCATCAGCTAGCCCATCCCTAAAGTGTGAATATCAGCTTGCGCACGGTTGAAATCGTCCATGCGACCGATGTCTAACCAGTATTCATGGACTGGGAACATTAGAACGTTATCGCGTTCTTCCATGTGACGTTCAAGCAGCGTTGGCATATCGATACGGTAGTTTTTTGGTACCGAGTTGATGACTCTTGGTGACACAACATAGATGCCCGCATTCACAAAAAATCGCTGAATTGGCTTTTCAACCATGCTGGTAATTTTGTTGCCTTCACCGTTAATTACACCATAAGGGATCTGATATTCGTACTCACGTACACACATTGTCGCGTCCGCCTGGTACTCCTGATGGAAGTTGAGCAAACGCTGGAAATCAACCTTGGTTAACACATCACCGTTCATCAGAATCAGAGGTAAATCTGCAGGCAAAGACTCAGGTAAAAGCCCCAAAGCACCACCAGTACCTAAAGGCTCATCTTCATGAACATAAGTGATCTTAATACCTAATTCAGAACCATCACCGAAGTGGTTGATGATCTGTTCTGGCATGTAGTGTGTCGAGATATAAAAATTCACAAAGCCGGCTTTCACAAAACTGCGGATCACCGTTTCAAGAATAGGTTTGTTGCCAATCTTGAGCATTGGCTTCGGGCAAGAGTCCGTCAGTGGTCTTAATCGTGTACCAAAGCCACCCGCCATAATAAACACGGGATTTTCATAGCTTGGTTTGTCCACCAGCGCGCCGTGGAGCGTTTCTAAACCGGTAAGTTTACCGTCGCCAATCAACGGGATAAATAAGATATCAAGCTTGTTCATCAGCTCTATCAGTTCTTCTTGAGAGCTCGAAGCTTCTGCCGTAATTGGGTTAGAGTTCATCACCTCTAACACCGGGCTATCCAACCCTTTACCCATTAATAAGCCTCGACGTACATCACCATCGGTCACCACACCTAACAGGCGGTTATCATCGTCAACCACTAGCGCTACCCGCAGAGCTTCAGAATCGATAATCTCTAACGCGGTTTTAATGGTTTTCGATGGCGATAAGATCGTTCTTTTCCAACTATTTATCATATTTGATCAACTTGGTTTTTTGATTTAATTTAGAAAAAGTTATCGTGTTTGGCTGTACGTCCGATAAGACGACTGACCCCGCTCCAACAATACAACCAGCAGCTAAAGTGATGCCTTGAATAACCGTCGCACCTGCACCAACATAAGCGAATTCGCCAACGTTGACTTGCCCACAGAGCGTCGCACGGGGTGCGATATGGCAATGTTCGCCAATACTGACGTCATGTTCAATAAGCGCCGTACTGTTAATCACACTGTGCTTACCCAGCACCGCACCTGCTTGAATTATAGCTGAGTGTAAGATCTGACAACCTGCGCCTATTTTGGCAAACGGAGAGACTGATGCGCTGGTCGCGATAACCGTCTCAAACTGATAACCCAAAGAGAGAAAGTGTTGATTCACTTTTCGCTTGAGTTTGGACTTCGGCATCACACCGATACCGTTCACTAAGCGCACTTGATTTGGAGAAAAGTGGAGGACATCATCATCACATTTTAGATGAGATATACCATCAAACACCGGTCTTTGGCTGACATTTTCAGGGCTAACAACAGCGAGGATATCTCTGCCTTGCTGACGCAAAATATCGGTAAGAACGGATGCATGCCCCCCCCCACCTATCATTACAATTGGCAATGCGCCTTTGTCACTCAACGATCAACTCTCCGGCTTTGTAATCCTTAGATGCGCGGCTGCCAATAAGCTCCCAATAACGGTATGGTGATAAGCCGGTACCTGGTCGCTTTATGGTTAGGTTATGCTCTGTAATTTCTTCGCCCACTTTAATATTTATCGCTACTACCAGGCTTTTACGAGCTACCGCTTTATTTTTTACTTCAGAAACCGTAGGTGTTTTCACTCTTGAGCCAAGTGCCACTTCAATTTGACGAATGGCAGTAACCATAGCTTCAAGCTCTTGAGGCTCTAGAGAAGCTTTATGGTCAGGACCTTCCATGTTCTTATCAAGCGTAAAGTGTTTTTCTATCAACACCGCGCCGCGAGCAACCGCAGCAATAGGAATGGTGATCCCTTCACTATGGTCTGAGTAACCAGCCGAAAGCTCAAAGGCTTGCTCTAGAGTGTCCATCGCTCTAAGGTTTATCTCATCCATTGGTGCTGGGTATTCGGTTGTGCAGTGAAGGATCGTCACTTTTTCTTTCAGTGCTTTTTGTCCCGCTTCTGACGCGTAAGCTTCTTGGAAGCGTTGAATAGAAGGCACTGCGCCCGCCTCCGCGGTATAGCCAAAAGCAATAACGCCAAGCGCGGTCTCAATCTCGGACAATGTCGCCATACCCGTTGAAACAATCAGGTCACATCCAGTGCGAGCATGAGCAAGAACCAAAGGTGCATTGGTTAATTCACCTGAAGGCAGCTTTAGTCGTATTAAGCCTAAATCGTTGACAAGGAAATCTAAGCTCTCTAAGTCGAACGCTGTAGAGAGAAACTCAATACCCAATGACTCACAGTACTTCACAAGCTCGTGGTGCACATCGTATGACAGCTCTAATCGGCTTAACATCGCGAGCTGTGATTCTTGCTTTTGAGTATTGGTGACCTGGTATTCCGCTTGTTTTGCTTCTTCAGTCACTAGGTTTTGGGCTTTGAAGGTTTGGAATTTAACAATGTCAGCCCCGGCTTTGTGAGCAGCATCAATCAAAGCAAATGCTAATTCTTCTTGACCGTTATGGTTTACACCCGCTTCGGCAATAATCAATGTCATTACAATCTCACTCTACTTTCTTACTTAAGGCAGGTTCAATATTTACGTCAAAAAATGCTTTGCAAGGTTCAAAGCTTAAACCTTTAATCATTTCTATTGCTTGCTTGCTACTGTCACCCTGCCCGTACGGGTTTTCAATAACTTCACAATCAGTTTTATACCTTCGACTCACTGCAAGGCTAATCGCGTTACTGATGGATTCCTTCGTAGCAACTGCATTCAGAACACTTTTGGCCGCTAGGCGCCCTTTTTGTCTTGAACCAATATTGACCGTTGGAACATCAAAAGCCGGCACTTCAATAATACCACTCGACGAGTTTCCAATGACTGCCGCTGCGTGCTTGACTGAACTTAGGTAACGTATTTGTCCAAGAGAGGGGATTGCCAGTACGCGCTTTGGTTGATTTGCTGCATAAGACTCTAGCATGGGAATGATTCGACGACCGCCATCATCCGCATTAGGGTAAGTCAGTATAATTTGGTGATTAGGGTATTCATCCAATGCGTCTAACAAAGCTTGAAAGCTATCCTCAGGCGATTCATCTCCGAGAGTGACAGGATGGTAGGTCACAACGAAATAAGGGCTTGTAAGGTCGAAGCTCAGCGATTCACCCAACTCTGAAATCGTCATAAAAGAGCCTCGATTCAAGTGATCTAAGCCAATCGCACCAATGTTTTTTACTCGCTCTGGCAATTCACCTAATTGAATCACTCGATTTCTATATTCGTTTGTTGACGTGCCATGCAAGTAGCTTAGTTTGGTAATGGCATGACGAATCGCATCATCGTAGGCACCTTCTGTTATTTCCCCACCATGCAAATGAATAATTGGAATACGAAGTATCATGGCAGTTTGCGCTGCAGCTAGAGCTTCAAAACGGTCTCCAAGAATGACAAGGACATCGGGTGCTAATCGCGACAATGCATCAGCAAAACCTAGAACGCCCAATCCCATACTTTTTGCCGTTCCTACAGCGGAATCAGACGATAACAAAATCTCTATTTTTTCATCAATCTGAAAACCATCTCTTTCTATTTGCTTATAAGTATCACCAAACTCTGGAGATAAGTGCATACCAGAAACGAGCAATTGTAATGTTAGATCTGGGTCGCTTTGTATGTCTTTTAAAAGCCAAAAGAGCAGACCATACTCCGCTCTGGTACCAGTAAAGACCGCGACCTTTTTATGTGTCTGCATCGTGTATTAAACCTACTTAGCTTTTAATTTCCACCGGTGTACTTGGAAGGTTAATTAAGTGCGCTTCGATAAATTCAGAGTAAGTTAGATCACCGCGCATTGCATCTTCAAACATTGGTAACCTGTGCATGAGCTGCCAAATTGGGCGAGTCATCACACCTGCACTATTTGTTCCCGCAAGGATTTCTTCTCTACTTTTTTTATCTGGGCAAATAATGGCATTTAACCAGTAATTCGACTCGGCATAATCTGGCTCAGTAACAAACTGAAAATCAGTCCCACTGAAAAGATTTTCATAGCATTTTGCCAGTTGTCTTTTTTGCTTTAAGTACTGCTCAATGACTTCCATCTGTGCGCAACCCAATGCCGCGTTTAGATTCGGCATACGGTAGTTAAACCCCGGTTCATCATGAAAAAACTCGTAGGGGTGAGGCACTTTCGCTGTCGTAGTGACATGCTTGGTTCGTGCTCCTAGCTCCTCGGTTTTACATAAGACCATACCGCCACCACCGGTGGTGATGATTTTATTGCCATTGAAGCTGACCGCACTCACGTCACCAATCGTACCGGTGTGCTTACCCTTATAAAAAGAACCTAGACTTTCTGCAGCATCTTCGACTAAAACAAGGTTCCATTTGAGGCAAACAGCAACCAGCTCATCGAGCTCCACAGGATGACCAAAGGTGTGCATAGGAACAACCGCTTTAATTCGCTTTCCTGTATTCCTGTGAATACAACCCGCTTCGGTTATCTCGGCATGTTCACTTAAGAATACATCCACCGCTTTAGGGCATAGCCCCAAGCTTACAGGTGAAACATCCACAAAAATCGGCTCGGCGCCCATATGATACAGTGCATTACAAGTTGCAACGAATGTCAGAGCTTGTGTTATAACGAGATCACCTCGTTGAACATCAGCCATGTACAAAGCCGCATGTAATGCCGCAGTACCATTGACGGTTGCTACCGCTTTAGCGGTACCTGTATACGCCTCAACCTTTCGCTCAAAATCATCAACAAACTTGCCAACGCTAGAAACAAAGGTACTGTCAATCGTTTCCATTACGTAGGCTTTTTCGTTGCCATTAAACGTTGGTGCGTGCAGCGGAATGAATTCGTCCGTTTTGTAGGTATCTCTAACAAATTCAACAACAGCTGTTGCTTTCATTACTTACTCCGCTTACATCTTGCTATCGAGGTATTTACCAGTTTCTTTGTGCCCAAAATCAGGAATCATTGTAAAAAAGAGTTTTACAATTTCTTCCTTGGTCCAAGCTCGCTCGTCTTTCATCTCTGAAATACTGTTTTCAAACAAAGAAAGTAGCTCTTGCTCATAAAGAGGGTCATTTTTAATAATGCCTAGATTTGTAAATCGAGACATATCCAATTCTTCTTTATCCGTGAAAAACTCTTCAAAATCTTTCTCGCCCGTTGTATCACTCGCAGTAAACAAACATGGCCATTTTCCTTGTTCAGGAAGTGTATGAGCTAATTGACGAGCTTCTTCTTCTGTTTTACAAAGATAAGGTTCATAGCCAAGTTGCTCTAGGTATTTCACTGCAATATCAGCAAACGAAATCAGATGAAGAGCTTCGCTCAACTTAGGGAAGAAAATGTCACGATTCTCACCAAAAATGCATGACATTAGGCAAAGTTCACCTGACTCTTGAGGTGTCACGAAGTAACGCTTGATATCGTTTGGAGCGACGATAGGCTGGCGTTTTTGAATACGTTGATTGAATCCATGCAACAATGAACCGTCCGAAAACGCAACATTGGCAAAACGGGCTGTTGAGATCGCCATCTGTTCACTTTTTCGCATTAGGAACATTTCCATAATACGTTTAGAAGCGCCCATCATATTGACCGGGTTTGCCGCTTTATCTGTCGATACACAGAAGTACTTCTTAGCGCCAGCATCAATAGATTGTTGAATGGTTTTATCTGTATTAAATACGTTTACATCGATCATTCGCATCAATGTATAAGGATCTTTCTCGCTTCTAACATGCTTAAGTGCGGATAAGTTCAACACATAATCAAACTTGCCATCTGCTTTGATGAACGCATCGTACTCTAAAGAGCCGATATCTAAAGCAAATGTTTGAAAATCACCATCAATGTAACCGAATGAACTGCGGACATCTCGAACTAGTTCAACCATGTTATTTTCACTAATATCAACAACATGTAACTTCTTAGGATTACGCTTGAAAATCTCTTTAGTTACGGCTTGTCCGATTGAGCCTGCGCCTCCTAAAACAAGGAAATTTGACTCAGAAACAATGCGTGATAACTCTGCCTCATGGTTATCAATATCTTGCGTGAATAAGGCTTCGGTGCGACCGATCAACGGTAAAGTAGCGTTCATTACCAAATCCCCTTGGTATCGACTAAATATGGTGAGTTTAGTGACTCAGCTTTAAATTCTTTATGATCAACGAGCATAACATGAATATCAGCGGTCAAACTGGCAACGTCAAAACTCTCAAGCTCAACTTGATTCAACGAACTTGGTAATTGGTGAATATTGGGTTCAACTGCAATTACATTCCCTGAGTGAAAAGAAGCAATTTCTTTTACAATCTGCATTGCAGGACTTTCACGTAAGTCATCAATATCAGGCTTAAAAGCTAAACCGTAACACGCAATAGTAACCTCTTTGGCAGCTTTATCAGCATTCTCTTGCAAGAAATCTGAAATAGCTATTTTAGTTTTACTGACAACCCAACCAGGCTTACTGTCATTAACTTTACGTGCAGTATGAATAATTCGGGCTTCATCTGGTGTCTTTGAAACAATGAACCATGGGTCAACAGCGATACAATGACCACCAACACCAGGGCCTGGTTGTAAAATGTTAATACGAGGATGTCGGTTTGCCAACGATATCAACTCCCAAACATTGATATCTAACTTATCACAAATTACCGAGAGCTCATTTGCAAATGCTATCTGTACATCTCGACAACTATTTTCAGTTAACTTTGCCATTTCCGCTGTACGTGCATTTGTAATAACACAATCACCGAGTACAAACGTTTTATATAGCTCTACGCTACGTTCTGAACACTTTTTGGTTAACCCGCCAATAACACGGTCATTTTCCACCAACTCACGAACAACGTGACCAGGTAATACCCGTTCTGGACAATGCGCAATATTGATATCAGCACTTTCACCTGAGTTCTGAGGGAAAGTTAAATCACTTCTTGCTTCAGCCAACCACTTAGCCATTTGCTCAGTTGCACCAACAGGAGAAGTAGACTCTAAAATCACTAAATCTCCCTTCTTAAGAACAGGGGCGATTGCCTTACTCGCCGCTTCAATAAACCTCAAATCTGGCTCTGGAATTTCACCGTCAGCGCACTCTTTGAAAGGAGTAGGCACTGCAATCAAAAAAGCATCGGCAGGTTCTGGAGTAATTACAGCTTTTAAATAACCTTCTGTTACTGCTGCATGTACGATCATATCAAGATCCGGTTCTACGATATGAATCTCACCGCGGTTAATCGTATCTATTGCATTTTGATTGACATCGACACCAATCACTTTTTTCTTGCGTGATGCAAACATCGCTGCCGTCGGTAGCCCGATGTAACCTAAGCCGACAACTGAAATTGTTTCAAAAGACATAGTTTATATTCCAATTTTTAATTTTCTAATTCGTTCAAAATTCGTTTGCAAGCTTGACCATCACCGTATGGGTTGTGTGCAAAACTCATCGCTTGATAAGCGCTTTCATCCGTTAATAGCTGACTTAAACTCTCAACGATCATGTCAACGTCGGTGCCGACTAACTTAACCGTGCCGGCTTCAACCGCTTCTGGTCGCTCGGTCGTATCGCGCATCACTAAAACAGGTTTTCCTAACGACGGGGCTTCTTCTTGAATGCCACCAGAATCAGTCAAAATGATGTGCGCACGGCTCATTAAGTAGATAAATGGTAAGTATTGTTGAGGCTCAATGAGGTGGATGTTATCAATGCCTGCAAGAATACGATTAACAGGTTCACGTACATTTGGATTAAGATGCATTGGGTACAAAATTTGCGTATCTGGATATGCTTTTGCGGTAATTGCCAGCGACTCACAAATACGCTCAAAACCACCACCAAAACTTTCACGGCGATGCCCTGTTACTAAAATGAGTTTTTTGTTTTCATCTAAGAAAGGGAACTGAGCAGAAAGCGTAGCGTTCAAATCACTGTCAGATTCAATTTTGTCTTTCACCATCAGTAACGCATCAATTACGGTATTACCCGTTACTGAAATATCTTTCGGATTAAAGCTTTCTTTCAGCAGGTTTTCTTTTGACGTTGTCGTCGGCGCAAAGTGATATTTGGTTAACGCCCCCGTTAAACGGCGATTACCTTCTTCAGGCCACGGCGAGTAAATATTGCCCGTTCGAAGGCCTGCTTCTACGTGACCTACAGCGATTTGCTCATAGTAAGCTGCTAAGCTTGCAGCAAATGTTGTCGCCGTGTCACCGTGAACTAAAACCACATCAGGTTTGAATTCTTCTAGTACTGGTTTAAGCTCTAACAAAATACGCGCCGTCACTTCATTGAGTGTTTGACCAGCTTTCATTAGATTCAAATCGTAGTCGGGCGTGATTTCAAATAACTCTAATACTTGATCAAGCATTTCTCGGTGCTGAGCCGTCACGCAGCATTTTGCTTCAAAGCGCTCATCGGCTGCTAGAGCATGAACCAGAGGTGCCATTTTGATGGCTTCTGGACGCGTGCCAAAAACCGTAAGGATTTTTTTCTTAGTCATTTTATGAAGTTTCCAACCGACAGGTGAAATGAAAGAGGTGATTTTTTGTTACTTTTGATCTCAGCATTAAAAACACACTGAGACACTTTTTATTCATTTTGAAACAGTCAATTCTCGACAATCCCTTGTAAAACCTAGATATTGATGACTTTTTTAAAACCGTCCCAATAGGCCGCCAAAAGCAGCCTTTCAGTAGCTTGTCGCGCTTTTGAATTGCTATACTTGCTAACAAGCTAAATCTGGGTACGCTACCGCCCTTAGGTTTGGCTCCTAAAGGCAATAGTCACAATTTGTTCGCTTTATGCGGTTTTCATACGGTTTTAAATATGCGGAGCATTCTAGCAAAGTAAGTGCATATTAACCAGTTTGAAATTGACTCTGGCATGACAAACACTCACCACGCATTCAGCCAGCGAGAGCATTGTACGTCTTGTAGATACTGAGTCCCTATGTGGTACCTGTTTTCTTGTGCTGCGTCGCAGTAGCGTTTTTCTATATCAATGAAAATATTGCCGTTGCGGTATAGCGACACGAAGCTTGGGTTGTTGTTTACCGCCAATAACGCTTTAATCTCGGTGCGTGTTAGCCCTTGTGGGTAATGGGTAACAAGCAGTTTCAAGAACTCGCCAATACGCCCTTCCACTCGCGCTATCTCTTTTTCTAAAATGGTGACTTTTTCTTCCGTTGTCAGTTTTTTTAGGCTGATATCGTCCATTTGCCCTCTCCCTAATTCTACTTTTGTATCTTGACGTTTTTTGTCTGTATTCGCGCTTGGTCTTCCCTAGCCTTTTGGTTTCCTAAGATCTTGGTTTTCTAAGCTATTTTTTTAATAGCTTTGGCTGTGTGAACAAGCGCTTCGTCTGTGAAAAATTGAATGGTCACTTTTTAGAATCCGTGCCGGGCGATTTGGATTGAACTAGGGCCTTGATACGTGCTTCGAACGGATTGGTGGTGCTTTTGGCTTGGTAATCCGCTAGGGCCTGAGAGACGGGCGTGGGTTGTTTGTGAACCATGGGCTTGGCTGCCGGTTGGGTTTTAGCTTCCTTGGTCGATGTAGAAGCAGAAGCCCTTGCTGGTTTAGCCGCTTTTGTTTGCTTAGCCGCTCTAGCCTGCTTAAAGACTGGCGATGAGTCTCGCTTCGCTTTGGCTTGGGCGCTTCTTCTTAGCCAGCCATTCACAAAGTGGCCAATGTGCTCAAAGGGTTTGCGCTTATCGGGGTTGATGTACAGCCAGGCTTGCATGGCATGCAGTTCTTGCAGCACATCTAACTTTGGGTAGGTGCGTTCTAATATGGTGGTGAACTCATGATAAATCGGCGCGCAGCCCTCTTTGGTGAGCAGGTGAATCACGACTTCATTCTGTTGGCTTATTGGAGTAGTGGTGGCTTGAGGTGTCGATACCTCATGTTGTTCAGAACCGCTTTGGGGATCAAGAACATCGGTGTCATCCAAGAGGCCGTTTTTCAAGATCAACTCTGTTTTATGTTCTTTATGAAAGATTATGTGTGCCAGGTGATCACTCTCCGTGGTGGATCTTGAGTCACCCAGGGGAGTGTCTGAATGGTCGGTTTTCTTCGCATGTTCTGTCTTCTGTGGATATTCCGACGAAGCTGACGGTAAACCTGTTTGTTCTACATTCGTGTTCTCTTGATTCGCTTGGTCTAGATCGATCTGTTGAATGTGGCTGTCGCTGGGAAGGCGCAGCTGATATATGTTGCTGCGCTGGCGTCCTGAATCATCAAAGCGCTTTATCCGCTTCACAAAACCTTTTTTTTCGAGCTCGTTAACGTGTCGTTTCACGGTTCTTACCGACACTTCGCAATATTGCGCTAAGTAATTTAAGGATGGGAAACACACGCCGCGCGCGTCTGCGTTATCGGCTAATTTCAATAGCACTAACTTGCTTATTGGCGAGCCAGTTTTTAATGGGATGAAAGAAAGAATTAGAGAAACACACATGGTTAACGCTCCTTGTTAATTAGTCATTCGTATAGAAATCCATTGATATACAGAGCATTAACAACACTTTTTGGCGCTTTAGGGGCGAAAGGCCCATGAGATAAGTTGTAAGAAAAGATGTTTGGTTAATCGCCTCGGATAGATATGCAACATCAACCTTATTAAGCAATGGCTTTTCGAAGCACCTCTCATTTTTCTGTATTCCTCTGTTTTCGTGTTATTCCCGCCAACCCCAATCAAGAGTCTTGAAGTACATTGCCCTCCCCATGCAGCAATAAGGTGCTTAATGAAGGCGATAGTTTCTCTTTTTATTTCAGCGTATCAACCCGGAATGGCGAGCATCGAGTGCCGTGCTAACTCCCTCACTCAATCACGTCAGCCGTTATTTTTTAGTGATAGTGATGGGTTTGGCCAAGTACTGAGCTATGAAGTTAACGGTTATAAAGAAAGCCATTTAGAAGGTTGTTATTTTAATGAGGATGAATGCGGTGGCGCCCCCAGCTATGACGATATTTGCTGGATGATCAGCCGATCGCGGCGTGAATCGCCTCTGGGTTATTACGTGATGTATTTACGTTATGTCAGCCACCACCCCGGCTATGAAAAAACCGTAGCCACCAGTCTGCGACAACACATCGCATTGCACCCTGATTTAAATGAATCGCTATCAACGTCTTTAATCGCCTATTTACAACAACACGAGGATTTATTTTGTCAAACACTCCACCAGCAACTGATCGAGTTCCAAATCAGCTGTTAGAAGCGTCTGTTTTACAAGAGCGGGCTGACACCAAAGAACGAATTGATTCGGAAGAGCAGGCTAGCAAGATGGAGCTTATCCCTTCGTTAGAGCCTTGTTTACCTTCAGCATCCTATTCATTCAGCCTGGTTTCGGTTTTACTCCGCTTACCTCATTGCCCGCCATATTCCTTTATTACTGTGCATTGCAGCGCCACGCCGCCACAGCAAGATGTAGGCGTAGCCGAGATTCGCCAATGGCATAAAAAGAGAGGCTGGCGCGATGTGGGGTATCACTTTGTTATTCGTCGCAATGGGGATGTCCAATTGGGCAGGCCGCTGTCGCAAACTGGCGCGCATGTGAAAGGACACAACAAGGGCAATATTGGGGTTTGTTTGGTTGGCGGTTGTAATGCCGAGCTGCAACCAGAAGATAACTTCACACTTGCGCAGCGCAAGGCACTGTTTGGTTTGATGGCTGCACTGCAAGAGCAGTTCTTGATTTCAGATGAGAATGTTAAGGGGCATAAAGATTGGGGCGTGAATAAAGCGTGTCCTGTTTTGAAGATAAAAGCTTAAGAGCAGATGCGGGATTCGAAAAGTGAGGAAAATAAAGTGAGAGTGGTGCTTTTAGCTCCTCCCCTTTATCACGACTGTTACTTGGCAAAAAATATCCTATACAAGGGGAGGCTGGGAGGGGTTGGTTAGGCATTAGCTAGCAACCCCCTCTAACTCCCCCTTTTATTAACATCACCACTCACAATAGTCCGGTGTTCAAGGGGGAGGACCAAAAGCTAAGTCTTCGAATAATTTGAAGAGCAGTTGCGGGATGCGAGTAAGCGAGATGCGAGAGACTAAAAGCGGATTCCAGATACTTCGTTCCTCGCCTCTAAAGCAACAGAATGGCGGAATGACGGAGTCGTGAGATTATTAACTTAATAAAAGTAGTCGTCATTCCCTACAGTGAGGGACGAACGTGATAGGGAATCTAATTCAACGGATAAATGGCGGAGCAGAGGGCTCGCTAAGGTTGTCGAACCATAAGGTTATACAGTCAAAGGTTATACATGCGGTCAAAGCCAATCAATAAACCAAGGAGCAGTATGACATTGTTCGGAAGAATATTCGGGAGCCAGTCTTCGATTAGCAAGGGGTTAGATGCACTCACTAACACAGGAGATGCGATGTTTTTTACTGATGAAGAAAAAGCGAAGCACAAGCTGGCACTGCTTAAAGCGTATGAACCTTTTAAGTTGGTACAGCGCTACATTGTGTTGTTGTTCACCATTCCTTATGTGGCACTGCATGTGATGGTTATTTTAGGCTGCATGCACGGCTACGATTGGAAACCATTAGGGGAAATGACCAATGAAGCGTTTGGTTATCCGGTGCTAGCGGCGATTGGATTGTATTTAACGGGTGGCGTGGTGAAGAAGTAGAAAAGCAGATTCGAGTAGCGGGTAAACGAGATGCGGAGAGATTAAGAGCGAGGACAAGAATATGATAGTGGTGCTTTTAGCTCCTCCCCTTTATCACGACTGTTACTTGGCAGAAAATATCAATATAAGGGGAGGCTGGGAGGGGTTGATTAGGCATCGCTAGCAACCCCCTCTAACTCCCCCTTCTATTAACACCATCACTCACAATAGTCCGGTGTTCAAGGGGGAGAACCAAAAGCTAAGTCTTCGAATAATTTGAAGATTGGATAAAGAATAGATACGGGTGGCGGGTAGACGGGATTCGAAGAGCTAAAAGAGCAGATTCGAGCAGCGGGTAAACGAGTAACAAGAGATGAAGAACGGATTCGAGATGCGCTTTTCGTATCTCGCCACTCGCATCCCGTTACTGTCTTTAGCTCTTCGTTTACCCGGTTACTCGCATCTCGTTACTGCTCTTTAACTTTATTTCTTGTCGCTCGAATATGCGTAATTATAGTAACCGTAGCCGTATGAGCTTGATGCTTTCTTCTCGATGGCGTTGAAGATAACGCCTTTCACTTCGATGCCCGATTGTTCGAAGCGGTTGCGAGCTACATCGATCTCTTTAATGGTGTTTTGACCGTAACGCGCGACCATTAATGTGGTGCCAGCGAAGGCGCCGACAATGCTTGGGTCGGTTACCGCAAGTACGGGCGGGGTATCAACAATCACCAAATCATACTCTTTCGATGCCCATTCCATTAGTTCTGCAAAGCGTGGGCGCATCAGCAGCTCTGATGGGTTCGGTGGCACTTGGCCGCGAGTAATAATATCTAGGTTCTCTACCGGTGTGGTTTTCACTGATTGAGCGAACTCTTGCTTGCCGCTCAGCACATCAGAAAGACCATTGTCCCAGTTCACACCAAAGCTTTGTTGTAGGTAACCTTTTCGCATATCGGCATCAATCAACAATACTTTCTGGCCTGTTTTTGCGGCTACTGCGGCAAAGTTAGTCGAGATGAATGATTTACCAATGCCTGGCGCAGGGCCAGAGATCATCAAGATGTTATTTTTCGCTTCTAGCATTGCGAAGTGCAAACTGGTGCGAAGGCCACGCAGCGCTTCAACCGAAAGATCGGCAGGGTTCGATTCGGCAAGTAGTGCTTGTGTACCCTCAGTTTGCTTTTTCTTCGATTTAAAACGGTTGGTTAGCTCAATTTGTAAATCAGATTTTGGTACCGCTGCGTAAACCGGCAGGCCGATTTGTTCAATTTGGTCTGGGCTTTCAACACCACGGTGGAACGCCGCTTTCACTAATACAAATGCGACACTTAACATGCCACCCAGTAGCGTCGCTAATACAACAATCAATGGCTTCTTAGGTTTAACGGCACGAGCATAAGCTTGCGCGTCATCTAAGATACGAACGTTACCGACCGTACCGGCTTTAATAATGCTCAGTTCTTGAACCTTGTTTAAAAGCTGGATGTAGATCTGTTGGTTTACTTCAACATCACGTGTCATACGCAGTACTTCACGTTGTGTTTTTGGCAGCTTTTGCACTTGCTTGTTCAGGCGCTCTCGCTCGCCCAACAACGTTTTACGCTTATCAATCAGTGACTTATACGCCGGGTGATCTTTAGTGAAACGCTGACTGATATCACTCTCTTTAAACGTCAGTTCATTCAATTGCGCTTCAAGCTCTACCATTACCTTCAGGGTTGATTGTGCTTCTAAACCCAAATCGATCGATTCGTTCTTTTGACGATAGTTGTTTAGCGTGTCTTCATAGCCCGTTAGCTCAGATTTAATGCCCGGAAGGTGGCTCTCTAAGAACTGTAAGCTCTTCTCTGCTTCTGCTGAATTGCGTTTCACGTTTTGTAAGAAGTAAGTCTGACTAATATGATTAAGAATTTCAGAAATCTGCTGCTTGTTTTCCCCTTCGAAACTTAGCTTCAAAATACCGGTTTGCTTTCCTTGCTCAGAAAGAGACAAAGAAGATTTCAGCCATTCGATCGCTTGCAATCGGCTACGTTGGCCAATCGAGAATTCAAAACCGTTATGAGATTCGAAACCTGCCACAAACAAGCTGTAGTCGTCGGCTGTGGCTAGCTCACCCACTTTGCCTTTTAGGATAACGCGCTCATCGTCGCGAACTAATTGGTAAGTGCCCTGCTCGACATCGAGAATTTGAATCGTGTGCCCGTAGTCGCTCGCATAGCTTGGCATGTTGAAACGGCTAACCGCAATGTGGTTGATGTCACCGGTTAAGCGCGCAAAGCCCTTACCAACGATAGGTGCATAGTTAGGAGATGTCACAGTCGTTAAGTTAAACTTATCAACCGTTTCACCCAAGATCATACGAGATTTGATGATCTCGACTTCGGTTGTAGCTGAAGATTCTTGAGAGAACAATTCACCCATATCACCAACCATAGAAGAGATGCCACCAGAGCTTTTCTCTTCAATTTGGATCAGGGCATCCGCTTTGTATATCGGCGTCGAAAGCAAAGCAAACGCAATACCAAACACAGCAAAAACGAATGTGGTGAGCATGATTAGCCATTTAGCATCTAATAAGATGCCAAGCAGTTTTCCTAAATCTATCTCATCAGAGTTATCTGTATGCGATTGCTGAGAGGGTTGTGTTGTCATTTGTTTGCTACTTCCTAAAGTATTGCTATTTAAGAGACTATATACGCTCCGCGTACTTCTCTTTTATATTATTCCGTTGGTGGCTTTGCCATGCCTACATTTAGAGCATGACATTTAAAAAGCTGTCTATTTAAAACCTACTGCATCTAAAATCTATTGCATTTAAACCTACAGTTTTTTTGCCCAAGCTTGCGCCGCTTCGTCAATCAGCTTATAAGCGTGTTCAAACGCCTCACGACTTTGACGATAAGGGTCAGGAATGTCTTTCTGGCCAATCCACTGACCAAACAGCATCGTTTTTCCGCGAGCCTCCGGCGATATTTGAGTAAGCGCTTCTAAATGGCCCTTCTCCATCACCAAGATCAAGTCATACTGAGCACAAAGCTGTGGCGTAACTTGCTGAGACTGATGGTTTTCAACATCAACCCCATTTTCAGCGGCGATTAAAATGGCAGTGTCGTCTGCAGGCTTACCAATTAAACGGCTTTTCTCGGCCGCGATACCGGCAGAGGCCACTTCTTTGTTGGGCAGCAAGTTTTGTAAAACTCGCTCTCCCGTCGGGGAACGACAAATGTTGCCCACGCAGACGACTAAAATTTTATTAAACATAATGGTCTCTAATTGTATTGGGCCTATAAGCTGGGTTTACTTTTAGATGTAAAAATCAGGTTACACGCACAATGCAACCTGATGATTAATTAGGGTTTATTACAAACTAGGGCTTATTACCAATTACGGACGCGCAACATACCTTCGGTCAGCTCGTTAAAGCCAGAAATGGTAGGCACAAGCTGTCCAATTACACGGTTCCAGCGGCTGATGGGTGCTGCCGTTACGTAAACAATATCATAAGGCTTTAAATCAAACTCGGTGCCAATCACTAAAGCTGATGCATCTTCCATATTCAGTTGGTAGATGTCTGCCATGCGTTCTGATTTATCATCAGAAGTTCGGATCACAAACACACCCGTTGCATCTGCCGTCAGCTGGTTAATACCACCTACGTTGCTGAGTGCTTCGGTTAGGCTCATCCCAACGCGATCAATCTTAAGTAGTTGAGGATCGTTCACTTCACCCATCACGAACACTTTCTGGTTGTCATTACGCGGTACGTGAACAATATCACCGGCTTGCAGTAAGCGGTTTTGGGTTAGGTCACCACGTTGCATTAAACCGTAAAGTGAAAGGTTCTCTTCCACGCCATTGCGGGTTAATGAAACATTACGCCAATCAGCATCTTCAGACAAACCGCCAGAACGGTTCACGGCATCCAATAACGTTAAGGGGATATTAGTAATCGCTTGTTGGCCAGGGTTTGAAACCTCACCGGTAATGTAGGTTTTCTTAGATCGGAAAGCCGCTACGTTTACATCAACTTGAGGGCTTTCGATGTATTTCGCCAAACGTTCCGCTATATCAGAACGAATTTCACGAACCGTTTTTCCTGCCACTTCGACTGTACCAATGTATGGGTAGAAGATAGTGCCGTCAGCATGAACCCAGTTACCCGCTTCAGTACTACTACGGTAAGAACCCGCAGGAATCGTCAGTTCAGGGTGATCCCAGATCGTAATATTTAAGATATCGCCCACACCGACTTTGTATTCATACTTTGCGATGTCTACGTCGAGTTCAGGGTTGGCTTGTGACACCGACAATGTACCCGTTTGGTAAGTCGATACTGATTGAGCTGTCAGTGGGTAAAGGTTAACCACATCAGAGATATCAGATTCTTGCTGTTCCTCTGAAGGCTGAATCACATTCTTGTTGCCAGTAGAAAGGTGAGTTCCTGGAGTAGTACACCCTGCAAGCAATACAGGAAGGAGCGCTAAAAGGAGACGATTTTTATTAATCTTCATGTTAACCAAGTCATAGAAACGGAATGTGTCGTGATATCCCAAAGGACACCCAAAGAAGTTAGAACAAACAATTTTATCAGCTACGCAGTATTTAATAGAGTTAAGGAGGGCTATTACTGTGATATCGCTCCCACTTAATATCAAAGATAGGAACGCTACCGCCCTTTGATATTCCGCGACATCACACTGCGTAGTTAATCTGCCTCTATCTATCTGGAATTGAGATAGAGGTTTTTTGTCATAAACCGAGCCAAAGATCGGACTTTCACACGGTTATTTTATTGCGTATGCATTATCCACAATTTGTGTTTATTATCAACCTAGTTGAATGGTTAAAGAGCAGATACGGGATTCGAGTGAACGAGTGGCGAAGAGCTAAAGAGCAGATGAGAGTAGCGAGATACGAGTAAACGAAGAGCCTAAAGCCGTGTCGGGATGCTTTTAGCTCCTCCCCTTTATCACAACTGTTGCTTGGCAGAAAATACCAACATAAGGGGAGGCTGGGAGGGGTTGGTAACACATAGATTAATATCCCCCTCTAACTCCCCCTTTGATGAACATCACCGATCAAAAACGAACGGCGTTCAAGGGGGAGAACCAAAAGCTAGACCCAATGAATATCACGATATCTTAAGCTATTCGTTATTCGATTATTCGAGACTGCTCTTTCCCCGCTCTTCGTATCCCGCTTACTCGTCACCCGTATCTGCTTTCGATCTACTTAACGCTACTCGGCCTTTGGAACCAAGGTGAGCGAGCATCGGTTTGATCGAACAAGTTGTATTGCTTGTTCAGCACTTGGCCGCCGTCACGCGTGATCGGTAACCAGGTAAAACCTGCGCGGCTTGAGCTTGGTTTCACAGTAACAAGATCGAACGGAATCGATACATAGAAGCCTTTGGTGTAGCTGCCTTCACCGTATTCTTCGGTTGTCATGTCGGTTAAGCTAACAAACGCACCAGCAATCACGCCGCTCTTGAACTGCTTAGAGAAGTCGACACGAGTCCCGACATCACCCGCAAGAAATTTACCGACCCCCACTTTAAACAAGGTATCGCTCAAGAAGTCCCATTGTGGGGTGTAGTAACCGGTGATGAAGCCCGTCGTGCCCTTATCGATCACTTTGTACGTTCGGCTACTGTCATCTGGGTTAACTTGAATCTCTTGATCAAATGTGCCGAACCAACTTTCAGGATCGCGCTGGCTTATTGCAGTCATGTCTGCACCAATGGCCCAGTTTTGGTTGAATGGTCGATACAGGATTTCGCCACCCACACCCGCAAACATGCTTTCAAGGTACCCCCCGTAAGCTTGGGTGTAGACACCGCTGCCGTAGTCTTCAAACCACGTCAGTTGTAAGCGATCTAAGCGAACCGGATCATCAACATAAGAGCGGAACAAGGTTCTTACCCTTGGCGTTTGGTCAGTGCCGTCTGATGGGACGGTATAGTTAAACTTGTCGTAGTTATCGACTAAGTTAACGTACAAAGAGCCCGACAGTTCAACATTGTTTAACGCCCAGAACGAAGCGTTGGTGTATAAACCCAAACTGTATAAATAGAAGTTTTCAGCCGAACCGAACGATTGAGCTAGGTTTGGTGAAATCGACACATCGAATCGCTCACGCCCATCATGATAAATAACGGATTTCTTACGCTCTAACTCGTGAGTATCGGTTGCATCACTGGTTTGAGCATTGAGATAACTGTTATTAGCCGCCGCTTTGAACGCTTGTGCATCTACCGTTGTCTCAGTGAGTTCCATCGATTTATCATTTTCGATGATTTTATAAGTATCGATGTAACTCGGCACCGCGTTGGCAATCACGGTCGCACCACGCTCAAGGGCGATATCTCTGTCTCGGTATTTAACCTGAGTACCCTTTACCACAATACTATTATCGTCGACCAAGATTTGCGCTTGTTCATAGCCCGCGATCGTTTCAAGTTCTTCTGCAAGGGCCGCCATATCAATATCGTCAACCGTATCGACACCACTTGGGCGCAATTCTGCTGTTTCAGTATCTCGCCACACAGAATACATTTCATTGAAGTTGGTAGAAAGATCGAAGCCAAGGGTTAAAGTATCGCCTCGCTCATAGCTGACTTTCGCCGAACCCCAATCAGTGAAATGGTACACAGCACCCACGTTCCATGGCGTGTGCTGTGTCATGTCGACACCACCACGTACTACAGGGAAGTCTTGAGAGTAATCGTTGCCATCGTATTCAAGCTTTAAGGTTAACGGCTTATAAGGGGTTTGGTATTCAAAGCCGCCATAAATTGCAGCATCGCCTTTAAACCAACGCTCAAAGTCAACACTGCCGCCATTGCCTTTAAAATCAGACGGGCGTTCACAATACTTGTCACTGGCTTTGCACAGTGGGTTAGTGAAATTGCCACTGGTGCCCATGTATCCCCAAGCCATGCCCAAAGTGAAATCAACGGGGCCAAAACGCTTGGTTGCCGCGACAAATTCGCCATCAAACAAGCCAGTACCACCGAAGTCACGCACGCCTACTGACACTTCTGGTAAGTAGTACCCTTCTTCGATTAAACGCAGTTTAAAGTCGATGCCTTTATCTGTGTATTTAGTACAGCCACTGAATGAGTTTTGAGAGCAATCTTGATTGCCACCACCGCTATAAAAGAGATCTTGTACTTGTGTATAACGAATGGTGGTTTCAAGCCAAGGCATCACCTGCAGGCTGACGTTATAAAAGTAGTATTCGTTATTAAACGAGGCGCTAAAGTTGAACTCACCTTCTGGTGCCATTCGGCCTGTTGGCATTTGCATTAAGCCAACACCACCAAAGTTCATTTGCGACGTTCTGTATTCTGTGTCGTCGAATGGGGATTTTTCTGCTCGAATTGAAGAGGAATCAATGATTGTTTCTGCTCTAGTCGACATGCTATTGGTCATTAATAAAGCACAGGTAACCGATGCACACACTGCCGATAGAGGGAATGATTTCTGTTTCAGCATTACAGGCCAACCTTATGACGTAGCAAATCGACAATATCTTGGTTCAACGTTGAGTATTCCGATGGCAAAGAGTAGAACGCCATAAATACGATGGCACCTGGTGCTAAGTAAACCGGCTGTTCGTTCCAGTATGCGTATTGAATGGTTTGCACCACGCCATCTGGCTGAACAACATACGCCACACTTTTATCTGCAGATTCACCAATAAAGCCATTCGGTAATGCATCGAGGTAATCATTCAACGTACCATGCTCAATCAGATTCATTGTTACCGACTCTTTCATTGCACCCATCAACTGAATGGACGTTGGTCGTTGTGGTAAGTACAGAGAAAAGGCTTGAGTTTGACTGTCTGACGGCTTGTTAGTATGAGAACTTGAAACAAGCAGTGGGTTCTTATCTGATTGAGAGATAACGGCATTACGGTCTAACTCAATAAAAACTCGATTGAGGTATTGGAAAGAGGCTAACTGTTGACGCACTAAGTTTGCTTCTGGTTCTTCTACCGAGAAAGCATCAAGTTGGTTAAATACATTGCGCTTTTTGGCTTCGATAGCTTTGTTAGATTCGTTAGATTCGCTAGCTTGAGTATTGGTTTTATCAAACAGTTGAGCCGAAAGGGGGAAGTAACCAATACTGCCGCTAGCATTTTCGTTAGAGCTAGCATTCGCATTAAAGCTAGCGTTAGCGTCGTCTAACACCTGAAGCAATCTAACGTTAGCTTTATACTCAAGCGTGACACCTTGAAGAGGAAGCTCGATTGTTGTTTTAATCGACGAAGAGCGTTCAGGCGTAACAAGATCAGAAGCCGAAGAAGCGGAGCTCAAAGCAAACAAAGCGCTGATCATTAACAGAGCTCTCATCGTTAATAAAGTTCTCACCAATGGCAACCGACGTCCCGTCATTTTTGATGTATGACTCATATAATTCATCATTTTAGTTCATTACCCTGTTCGTTAATTGCTTTGATAATGCTTAAGGACGGTTAACTCAAGCCTTGTCATATCAGGGCCTAAATACTGTATGGTTTTTACCACTTTGCCTTCGCTGTCGACCCAATATTCGTTGGTGATGTCTTGTTCTAATATTGGGAATTGAATTTTTTCTTGGAATTTCTTGGTATCGATAGACGCTAACGGAGTTTCAACCGTGTCATTTCCCACATACGTTCGGGTGATGTTCGCTTTATAGCCGAATCGATAGTTAGGTTGCCAGTCGTAAACCGCTTGCCACTTTTGGGCACCGGGGTTAGCTGACACATCAAACGCATAAGCAGAGTCTGGCGACGAGCTGTTTGCAGAAGAGAATGTATTTAACGGTTGGAATGCCAAACCAGATAGGTTTTCGTAAGGAAGCAATAGCGTTTGTACGACACGTCCATTTTCAGTGACGATCATCGCTTTGTCAGAAGACATCCACTTTAACTGCTCTGCGCCCGTTTGCGGGTTTTCACCGACGTACGCTAAGACCATGAAGATCTTACCTTGGTCATTCACTTCGGCATAAATGCTGGAATAAGGTAACGTTTGAATGTATTCCTTGGATAGCTCAACATCGGAGCTTCCAAAAAAGGCTTCATCAAAAGTAGAGTTAACGTCTTGAAACTGCTGAGAACAACCAGCAAGAAAAAGACCAAGAGATATGATTAGAGGTTTAAGCATGACGAGTTCTGCTTCCTAGCAATCTGGTTGCTGATGTCCAATATGGAAAATTAATCAATTAGATATAAAAAAACCACTTTATGCTTTCACATAAAATGGTTTTAAACGCCTACTCAAAAATTATCGAGTCGTTGTTGTCGTTGTTGCACCGCTTTCGTTAGAAGCAACCGCTACTGCTGCTGCTGCCGCTACTGCTGCTGTCGCTACTGCTACTGTTGTAGCCGTACCAGTTGCAGCTGCAGATGCACCAGCGCCTGCTGCTGTACCAGTACCTGAACCAGTACCCGCCGCTGCTGTTTCTTCAGCTGCAAATGCAGCACCTGAGAAGCTAACTGCTAATGCAGCTGCTAGAGCCATCTTTTTCATAATGATTTCCATTAATATAAACGTTTATATGTAGAAGATGATTTTCACACCCTCAAACAGTTGCTCAGCTTAAACAACTGATTGATCATCATAGATAATAACCACAATCAAGTAAATGGATAAATCATAAGCAATACCTTATAAAGCATTATTTAGGAAATAGCGTCACATAAAGAGGACCTTCGAGGGTATTTATAGCACTATAAAACACATTGGTACAAGACAGAAACTAGAGCAGAGTAGAATGCCATACTAAAATAAACTAAGAGCATAAGTTCACTATTGAGCTTATAAAATAAACCGCAGCCAACTGTTTGCTATTAGTGAGTAACTAGACTCTGTAGCCAGAGCCTTTACCTAATACGGTTTGAGTAATGTTTGGAGGTCAGTCTGGCATTCTATGTGTAAAGGGTAGAAAAGATGGCTAGTGTATATAGACACCAGCCATTAAAGCTAATTAATCTTCTTTTCTAAATAAAAACCGAATTAAAACTACCGAAAAGCCCAACATACCACCGAATAATGTACCAAGAACAATAATCAAAGCACGCTTAGGTTTATCTCGAGTTATCGGCTGCTCAACATTTTCTAGGTAACGGAACGTTTGAAAATCAACAGAACGGTCAATTTCAAGGTTATTAAGCATATCCAACTTTGCGTCAATCTGCTGAAGACGAGGTTCAATGACACTCAGATTTTTAACAGATTCTAAAGCCTTGATTTTTGCATCTAAACCCTTAGCACCTAAATCAATACTAAACAGCTCCTTTTCATTACCGGTTTGGATTGGTCTATCGACGCCTGCAGACTTAGCAATTTGGGAAGCGTATTTTGCTCGCTCAGTTTCGACCAATAATTGATTGCTTGCCTGACTTTCTAAGATTCTTTTCTGTTGAATCAACTCATTTTTTTTGCCACTAACTACGGCATATAAATTATTGAACGCATCTTGATGCACTTTTGATTCTGTAGCCAAAACGTAATCTGTTAATAGATTGAAACTACTCTCTTTGGTTGTTGTTTGAAAAGTAATGATATACGGTGACCTAGGGTCATTCCTATCAACTTTAGAGGCGGAGACTCTATCGAACCATTTATTATATAACACTCTAGTTTCATCGGTACTACTCTCAGAGCTACTGCTAAATACAGAATCTTTAAACTCTTGGAATTCGGTACTTTCATCTAAGAAAGCTTTCTTATTGTTAGTTGAGTTAAATGCATTTACAAAGCGTTGGAATAACACCTCTGAACTCACTAAACGATTAAGTTCGTTGCTAACAAGGACCGTGCCATCTTCTTGATAGAGATCAAAAACAGGTTGAAACTGCTTCACTTGGCGTTGATACGCAGCCAAATTTTGAGGTTGAGGCTCTGTGATCTTTGCATTAGAAGACCACCATTCTTGAGACAGAAAAGCCAAACCAATACTACTAACAAAAAATAAAGCAGTAACCAATATCACAATTAATTTTCCGTCCCACAGGGCTCCAAACAGCTCCCTCATATTAACGTCATCATTCGTTGCGTACATTGGTGAATTTTGCGGGGAGTACGATTGTGGTTGCGTCTGCTGCTTCACTGTAAGTCTCTCAAAACATCTGAATTTAATAACGGCAGGATGCTATCACACCGTATGCTTTTAATCTTGTGTGGTTTGTAAACGTTATGAAAACGGTTTTCAGACTACTCACAATTGACTGTATTCTAATTCAATCGGCACTTTGCATGCAAGATAGCCACAGGCTGTTAACTTAACTTTCCCAGTAACCTTCGCCATCAACTGTATCTGTATGGGCATCAGTTTAGGGTTTTCTACGTATATTAGGCGGTTGCTCGCCTAGGGTAGTGGACAAGATGCCGATCGTTTTACTCTCCATGGATTACTGCTTGCGGTGATGCTTGTTGGTTTTGCATCAACACTCGGGCTGATTTTTAGCAATACCGCGGCTTGTTATACCAATGGTAAGTAGCAGTGCCATTCGAAGGATTGTTGAACGACTTCCTAGCTAGCATAATACTGAACTCGTTCAATTCAAAAAAACGGTGTTAAAAAATTCGCGCAATATTTGCTCCAGTTTACAGTCAAAACTGGAATTCAAGATCAAGAAACGTCCTAGATGAAAGGAGCGAGTATGAAAAATACGGTTTACATTCACCTCATAAAAAGGCTTACCAGTTATGGGGGGAGTTCCAATTAGAGCTTAACTGCGATAGAGAAAGATCACGTAGATCATTCCCCCTTCTTTTATCTAGCAGCCAAATACACTAAAATAGTTCCAAATACATTATTAGGCTGAATCGTGCTCATTTCATTTATTGACCTCTCTTTCCTGTTTTTCTTTTCCCTTGCAACAACTTTTACAATGCGTAAATTTGCAAAAAAAATAGGGTTAGTCGACAAGCCAAATGCTCGTAAGTTGCACAATGGTGCTATTCCCTTAGTTGGTGGGCTATCCATTTGTATCTCTATACTTTATTTCTTATTCAATAACCCAACCATTCTACCGTATACCGAGCTATACGCCGCGTGTATCTTCATACTTGTTAGCGTTGGAGTTTTGGATGATAAATACGACATCAGCTTTAAATTAAGGTTTGCAGTGCAAGCAGGTCTTTCTATCGTTATGATGATTGTTGGCGGTATTGAACTTAGTACTATAGGAGATGTATTTGGTAGCGGTGATGTCATTACACTAGGTTGGTTTGGTTACTTTGTAACCATGATTGCGGTCGTGGGAGCGATCAATGCATTCAATATGGTCGACGGAATTGATGGCCTGCTGGGCGGGTTATCTATCGTAACCTTTGGTGGGTTAGGAATAATGCTTAACCATGATGGTCAATCGAGTTTTGCCTACATTTGTTTAGTATTGGTCGTTGTGATTATTCCGTATATCCTGTTAAACCTTGGTGCCTTTGGCCGAAAAAGAAAGGTGTTTATGGGGGACGCTGGGAGTATGTTGATTGGTTTTACTGTTATCTGGCTATTGCTGCTATCTAGTCAAAATGGAAGCACTCCACCACTGCGTCCAGTTACCGCGTTATGGCTAATTGCAGTGCCGTTGATGGACATGGCTGCTATTATGATTCGTAGAATAAGAAGAGGAGACTCTCCTTTTAAGCCTGATCGTGAACATTTACATCACATTTTCCAACGTCTAGGTTTAAGCTCAACACAAACACTTATCGTTATTTGTAGTATTGCAACTCTCTACGCGGCAGTCGGAATTTCTGGTGAAATACTAAACATCCCAGAATATGTCATGTTCTACGCTTTTGTAATTTGCTTTACAATCTATCTTGCGCTTCTAAGTAATGTCTGGAAGATTCTATCCTATCTTAGAACGAAATGTGCCAAATGACAATTGCTCCTAATTCAAGTTACTGCTGTTTAGTATTTATCTAAAATAATATCGAAATGCATATTATTGCCCAAGGGTTAATATGCATATAGTTACCTCTTGGACAATGATATATTCTAAAAAACTCATTTTAATCGAGTTAATTCATGCCTAGGCATGCAGCTAGGTTCCCTCCTGGTTTTTATCGTACAGAACCCTTTATAAACCAAAGTGATTAGCACTTAAACAAACCAAAGAACTGAAATTTTGAAACTAATAAGTCTCAATCCACATCCTCCCAAGAAAAGCAGATAGATGACAAGCGTGTTTTAGCTGGTTTTACTTTCGGAAAATAATATAAAAAACCGTTAATTGGCTTCATTTTCAGCCTAGAACAAATTTTTCAGAATAGGTAACTCGAACTATTTGAAACATCTACATCGGTAAAGCAAACCAATTACAACCAAATATACAATAAGCGTTTGACCATGATACATAGGAATATCTGTTAATCCTGATACAATATATATAATCGGTATACTAATGAGTAAGTCCTTTCCTAATAAAGATAAATCTTTGAAAAAAAACACTGGGAACAACATGAAGCTCAGATATATCAAAACTCCTCCCCCTCCTTGTTGAACAAGTTTGTTTAATATTTCATTGTGTGGATGAGGAGCCGTAATTACATTTTTTGTCAACTCACCTTTATCGTATAACTTTTTCAATTCAGACTTATAGTCTTTAACCCCCAAGATAGGGCTACCATCAGCTATAGTTATAGCGGTGTTCCATAATTGTAGTCGAACACCAATAGAGGTACTTAGGTTACCTTGTTCGATTGCAGAGAATTCAGACATGGTTCTTTGATATCGTTCATATACAAAACCCTTACTAAACAATGCAATAACAGAAACAACAATAACCATTAATACAATATTTTTACTGAACTTTATTCTCTTTATATTCCTTATAGAGACTACCATTACAGCAAAAGCCAGAGCAAGCCACACACCACGACTCTCACTCAACAAAACACTTGAAGTTGCAAAAGCAAATCCACTAAAAAGGAGTAGTGCTTTATTTTTACTCTGCTCATATATAGCTAATATAAAAGCTGTTATAGCAAATGAGGCTCCGAGTGTTGCATAAGGTATAGGGTTAACTGGCAGTGACATTCGAGATTTACCCAAGTAAACTTGATAGTAAACTGAAACACCCAGTATACAAACAGAACCTAAAATCACTAAAGCCTGTAAGTGTAGAGTCTTTAACTTATCATAAGGCAAAAAAAGTATGATAAAAAATGCTCCAATCGCAGCGCGAGACTCTCGCCCACTAAAGTCCCCCTTATATATATAACTTACACCAATAAAAAACAAATATAGTACAATTAAATATAACCACCAATTATTACTAAAGTTAGATCGAATTATAGTAGCACGATAAACAAAAAAAGAAGCAACTGTAGCGACAAGTATAATTACTGAAAGAACTTTATCACCATTCTCAAAGATAAATAACCCACTAAAAACCCAAATAAATGGTAGATAAATAAATATATTTAAAGCCTGTTTCTTAATCATAACTAAACCTTGAAAGAAAAACCTAGGACTGTACCAATTTGATATTCGATACCAACTACCTTTTGTAGTTAAGGATAATATCGTTAATAAAACCACTCGGGCTACAATGTCTTTATCTCAGGAATATATTTGAGATTTTCTAACCAATCGTTACTGCTAACTAAAAAAAATACAGGGTGCGGATAATTTAATTTCACTTCCTACTCACTCCCAAAAATTGCTTTAATCATTATTTCCATCTTAAAATGGCTAGTGTGGATGATGTATCGAAGAGAAAACAGGCAACTCATCTTACTATTTAATACAAACCTCTCATCAAACTTATCGTAAGCGATACATAAGACGAAAGGCTTTATTTAGCTATATATTACTTCCAAGTAGTCGGTCGACTAAATGTAGGTACTTTCATATTGCTGTGAGACTTTATCCCAAGTATAACGCTTAAGCGCTATCGCCTTCATTGCTTCACCATTCCCCTCTAATCCACCCAACCCGTTAGTGTTCAAAATAAGGTTAAGTAGACTATCACTATTACTGAAATACAATGCACTATCTTCAGTGCTGTAACGATTAAAGCTACAGTCGAATGCGAAAACAGGCACACCAAAATGCATCATCTCAACTAACGAGGGGTTAGTGCCACCTGCCGAATGACCATGAAGATACAAAGAACAACCTTGACGAAGCTTATATAGTTCATCAATATCATAAATAGGATCCAGTAGTTCAACATTAGTAAATTTGGCGTACTCAAGTCTAATTTTACGTCCGTATTCGCTTGCATCCCAATTGCCAACAAATTTTATTGGTAATGAAGTTCTTGAATAGGCCTCAAGAATCATCTCAACGTTATTTTCTGGTTCTATACGACACAACCCTAAAGCATAACTTTGAGAGTTAATAGATTGAGTTGGGGTTTCTGGTTTTGCGTGATCACCACCGTAAGCTATTGTTTCCGAATTTAACCCATATTCTTTATAGACGTAATCCGTAATAGCCTGGTTATCAGTAACAACAACATCAGAATACCTGACAGCCATTGATTCAGAGAACTTTAAGAAACGTTTCACGAGCCCTCCCCACTTCTCCCGCTTCCACTCTAAACCATCAATATTTGTCACTATTTTCGCTTTGGAGAATAGCTTAAAAATAGGAAGGAAAATACAACCAGAAACGCCCAAAATAAGAACCACATCAGGTTTTATTTTCCAAGATTTGATCAGCGATAGTATATCATAGAAGATGCTTTGAGCGCCGTTAGCCCTTAGTGGTAAATAATGCAACTGGGCTTGGTTATACTCTTGCATATGTGTCTGATAGCTTTTTGACGAACAAAAAACAATGTACTGAGTTCCACTGTCTTTATTTAAAGTCAAGTTCTCAACAAGCGACTCAAAGCCACCATAACACGCTGGGATTCCAACAGTGCCAACAACTATTACTCGCTTCATTTTAGTTTAGTAACCTCACTCAATAAGAGTCCATTCATATCCTTATTAGAAAGTAATGGTGTGCTATTAGACGGTATTAAAGGCCACGATATATTAACTAGCTGATCGTCCCATGCTAATGATTGCTCAGCGCTAGGGTTATAATAGTCCGTACATTTATAAACAAACTCCGCCTCATCACTCGTCACATAGAACCCATGAGCAAACCCTTCTGGCACCCACAATTGACGTTTGTTTTCAGCTGATAAATATTCACCGACCCATTGACCAAACGTTGGTGAGTCTTTGCGAATATCAACTGCAACATCAAACACTTCACCTGAAACAACGCGTACTAACTTCCCTTGAGTATTCTCTGTTTGGTAATGCAGGCCTCGTAAGATACCTTTCTTCGATTTAGAGTGATTATCTTGTACAAATTGAGTCGGCTTTCCCGTTACTAGTTTTTCAAATTTCTTTTGATTCCAGGTTTCCATAAAGAAACCACGCTCATCACCAAACACACTTGGTTCTATGATTTTCACATCAGGAATACGAGTATCGATTACTTTCATTTTGTTATTCC
Source organism: Vibrio sp. 10N.247.311.12 (assembly GCF_041467515.1). Taxonomy (NCBI): domain Bacteria; kingdom Pseudomonadati; phylum Pseudomonadota; class Gammaproteobacteria; order Vibrionales; family Vibrionaceae; genus Vibrio; species Vibrio sp. 10N.247.311.12. The sequence goes on along the minus strand of NZ_JBFSUV010000010.1, from coordinate 22,476 downwards.
GTATACGCTTGAATATTGTTTAACGCAGCCTTCCAGTCACTCGCTTTAACCGAGAAACCTAGCGTTATTTTTTCGGTACCTAATCGAGAATTGCTTGGGCGCTTAGCTGGTGTTGGGTATTGGTCAGTGGTAATACTCGTTAAACTTGGTTTATTTGCAAGAACTCCTTGCCCAACGGCAATACCAAAAATGGCATCAGCAAAGTCAAACCAACTCACATGAGGCAAACCCGAGTAATGGTAAACACCGTAATCCACTGCGTCCCCCTGAGTAATGTACTTCGCGATTTGAATCAATGTACCCGCTATATCGCCCGCATATGTCGGTCCGCCAAACTGATCACCCACAATACTTAATGCGTCTCTATTTTCTCCTAAACGCAGCATTGTTTTCACGAAATTATTGCCGTTCTCACCAAATACCCATGCAGTACGAAGGATAATATGTTTATCACACGCCTCGGCAACGGCGATTTCACCGGCGAGCTTACTTTTACCGTAAACCCCTTGCGGGTTTGTAGCATCCGTTTCCACATACTCGCCAACTTTATCGCCTTCAAAGACATAATCGGTCGAGATATGCAGCATTGCAGCACCAACACTCTGAGCGGCTTGCGCTAAGTATTTAGGACCATCACGGTTTATTGCATAAGAAAGGTCGACTTCCTCTTCAGCCTTGTCAACAGCAGTATGAGCTGCGGCATTGATAATGATGGTTGGTTGAAATTCGGTAACAGCAGAATAGACTGCCTCTTGATTAGTAATATCAAGATGCTCTCTATCGAGCGCTAACACTTCAGCATTCTCATGGTTCGCTAACTGCTCAGTTAGACTCGAACCAACTTGGCCATGGCAACCTGTAATTAAAATACGCATTAGCTGACGGTCCTTTTTTGAGCTTCATTCACTAAACGGGTCAGGTACTGCCCATATTCGTTTTTCATCATCGGTTTCGCTAAAGTCAGAACTTGCTCATCACTCAGCCAACCATTGCGCCACGCAATTTCTTCTAAACAAGCCACTTTCAAACCTTGAACATTTTCAATCGTTTGAACGAAAGAAGACGCTTCGTGCAAGCTCTCATGCGTACCAGTATCTAACCACGCAAAGCCACGACCAAGTAGTTCTACGTTTAATGATCCGTCATTTAAATACATTTCATTGAGTGTCGTAATTTCTAACTCGCCACGGTGTGATGGCTTAACCTGCTTGGCCATTTCCACCACACGATTATCGTAGAAATACAAACCTGTTACGGCATAGTTGGACTTTGGTGTTTCCGGCTTTTCTTCAATTGAAACAGCCTTCATCTCTTCATCAAATTCGACCACACCGAAACGCTCAGGATCTTTCACTTGGTAACCAAACACGGTTGCACCCGATTCTCTTGAAGCGGCACTTTGTAGCATTTTAGAAAAAGATTGACCATAGAAGATGTTATCGCCAAGTACTAAACAAACGCTGTCATCACCAATGAACTCTTCACCAATAATAAACGCTTGTGCTAAGCCATCTGGGCTTGGTTGAATAGCGTACTCAAGGTTGATACCAAAATCAGAGCCATCACCCAACAGGCGCTTAAAACCGGCATTATCTTCTGGTGTCGTGATTATTAAAATATCTTTAATACCAGCGAGCATTAAAGTCGAAACTGGGTAAAATACCATCGGCTTATCGTAGATAGGCAATAGCTGCTTTGATACGCCGCGAGTCAATGGGTATAAACGTGTGCCGGAACCACCCGCTAATACAATACCTTTCATTAGTTACCTTCCTTTGATTCAACGGTTTCTACACCCAAACGCTCACGTTGGTAGCTACCATCTTGCACGTTTTGACACCATGTTGAGTTGTCTAGGTACCATTGCACTGTTTTACGAAGACCTGTTTCAAACGTCTCTTCTGGCATCCAATCTAGTTCACGTTGCATTTTAGATGAGTCAATGGCGTAACGGCGGTCATGACCAGGACGATCTTGAACGTACGTGATCTGCTCTGCATACGCTGACTCTTTCGGTACTAGCGTATCTAGGATGTTGCAAATCGTATTCACGACCTCAAGGTTTTTCTTCTCGTTGTGACCACCGATGTTGTAAGTCTCGCCTACTTTACCTTCAGTCACTACTTTGTATAGTGCACGAGCATGGTCTTCCACAAACAGCCAATCACGAATTTGATCGCCTTTTCCGTAGATAGGAAGATCTTTTCCTTCCAGAGCATTTAAAATGACAAGTGGGATCAGTTTTTCAGGAAAGTGATATGGGCCGTAGTTATTTGAGCAGTTAGTAACGATAGTTGGCAGGCCGTAAGTACGTAACCATGCACGAACTAAATGATCACTTGATGCTTTTGAAGCAGAGTAGGGGCTAGATGGTTCATAAGGTGTCGTCTCTAAGAACATCGGCAGGTCTGTACCTTCTGGAACATCATCAGGATGTGGAAGGTCACCATACACTTCATCCGTCGAGATATGATGAAAACGGAACTCTGTTTTTGCTTTGTCTGACAGCGTATTCCAGTACTCTCGAGTAGCTTCCAGTAAGGTGTATGTGCCAACGACATTCGTTTCAATAAACGCAGCAGGGCCAGTGATAGAGCGATCAACATGCGATTCAGCTGCAAGGTGCATTACCGCATCAGGTTTATATTGCTCAAAAACACGGGCAAGCTCTGAACGATTACAGATGTCCACTTTCTCGAATCCATAACGTTCGTTCGAATCGACTTCAACAAGAGACTCTAAGTTACCAGCGTAGGTTAGGCAATCAACATTAACAACTTCATCATGAGTGTTCTCTATTATATGTCTAATAACAGCACTTCCTATAAATCCAGCACCGCCTGTTACTAATATTTTCATTAATCAATTACTCACAGTCAAAATAGCAACCCAATGTTTGCTTTACAATATGTTTAGAATGATACTTTCTATCAAAAATAAGCTTCGAACGCCCTTTATTTCTATCAATCAAAGCGCTGTCTATATTAATAATAGCTGAGGCTAATGAAATAGACGATTTAGGCTTAATAAGATCGCCATTCCAACGGTCAACAACAGTTTCATTACAACCAGGAGCATCTGTAGTCACGATATATTTGTCGTAATATAGAGCCTCGATTATCGCGCGGGGAGTCCCTTCTCTATAAGAAGGGAGTACCACTACATCACTCAATTGGATATATTGAAAGATATTAGGTTTGTGTTCAAAAAAAATCGCATTTCTTAATTTCGTGTTGGAAATTTTTGTTTTTGTCATACCTGATGCTTCATCTAATGATGGAGAACCTATATGTAGAAAAACGAAATCATCTCTTACCAGATTGATGCGCTCAATGGCCTCTATATACTCGTTGATACCTTTTTCAAACAATGCTCTGCTAGGATATAAAACGAGTAACTCATGTCCCAAAAATCCATGCTGCTTTAAAAATTCCACCTTATTTATAGGTTTAACCTTATTGCTTGGAATCATGCTTGGATCAAATCCTGAACCATTAGTTACTAAAACCTTATCTGACTTCAGTAGTCCCTTAGATAGAAAGTAGTTTGCATCATCATGGTTCTGAAAGAATATATTATTAGATCTCCTACCCAAAATACGATAAATCCAATTAACTAATAATCGGCCAAACCAATAGCTAACTTTATCATAGGAATAGAGGAGTCCCATCCCCGTTACTGATAGGTATAATCTATTTTTATTATTAGAGAGTATACTAGCAAGCCCACCAACAACATTAGCTTTATGTGTAAAACAATGAATAATATCTGGTTTAACTTCTAATATTTTATTTAATATAAAAACAAACAATTTTATAATTGATACTAACCCAATAGACCTTCCAGAAAAGTCTGCAGTATGCGTTACAACACCCATACGTTTCAAGTCACCAATAAAGCTTCCTTCCGGACTAGATGCAGTAGAAATACTATGCACTTCATGTCCTTGCTCAATTAAGGCCTTGATAATTGGATAACGAAATTTGTATAAAGCGCCATCAGAGTTGCAGATTAATAGACATTTAGCCATTAAAATCACCTTCAATAAAATCTAAGTATTTATCGCATTGTGACTCAAGGGTATACCCTTCCCTTACCACACGATTACCTTCAAGTCCTATTTTCAATCTGAGTTTTTCATCATTGATAAGTTTAAAAAGCATTTCATACCATTCATCATCATCGTGAGCGTATAACCCCGACTCACCATTCTTAACTAAAACACTATTCTCGCCCACAGGACTGCAAACCACGGGTTTAGACATTGCCATATATTGAATCAATTTAAAAGCACACTTACCTTTTTCAAATCGAGAATCATTCAAAGGCATAATACCTATATCAATATAACTTAGTTCCAATATTTCATGCTCTTCCGACCATTGAATTACTTTATTTCTAAAACGCAAATTTTCACAAAACTCTTTATCTGCACCAATCAAGTGAACTTCGACGTCTAAATTCTCCTGCAAGCGACTAATCGCGCTCTCCACACTTAGCAGATATTGGGATGAAGTTGGGGAACCAATCCAACCAATAACAATTTTATTGTCACTTCTGGAGCGTTTACATTTTTCCTTATTATACCTTTGGTAGTCAATCACAGTTGGTATTTTTACCACTCTTCGAGCTCCCACTGACTTAGCAAATCTTAGTATATATTCACTTCCAGCATTAACTCCGCTTGCCCATTGGATAATTCGACGATGCTTGTTATACAGAAAAGAAAAGAAGTAACTCTCTTTAAACTTATCATAATTATGCCAAACAGCATCGTCATAATCTAAAATATAATTACGCCCAGTCACTTTGAACATCCATTCAAAGATCGGAGGAAAGTACGGAACCACCTCTTTTTCAATTATTAAAATAGATTTATTGTCCAATAACAAATATAAAGAAACCGCCAGTCTTTTTAATATTGCCCATATTGCGAGAAAGTAATACAGCTTATTACCTGAATATTTAAGAATCAAATAATCATCACAAAAAAGGGGGGCGTGAACAACCTTATATCCTTTCCCAATAAGAAAAGGAAAATATTGTAGACTGCGATATCTACTGCTAGCACCTAAACTTTGATGCTTAGTTAGATAAAATATCTTTTTCATTGTTAATTTTCTCTCGAATATGATAGAAACAATACATGATAGAAACAAGTTCCATAATAACACTTGCAATTAAGATCGAGTATTCATTAAAAATCCCGGCCAATGTTATTATTAAAATGAAATTAACACATAATGATATAATGCTAATTTTAAAAACATGGGAAACAAGGTTAAACTTAAATAGCAAGAAAGACTGAATTGAAGTGAACATTGAAAGTGTAGCTGATATAAAAAAGAACATAAAGAATATTGGCTTCATATCATACAAATAATAAGCAAGCATGCAAACAAATACAACAGATAAATAAACAAATCGAGAACTATAAAACAAATATTCTTTCATCACACGAAAGAATGATACAGCATTATTGATTGATGATTTAGCTATCTTATCAACATAGTAACTGCTTGAAATATACGTTGTGACAAAAATAAAAATAGAAACCATCAACATATAGTTACCTATTATCACTATATCTTTCTCTAAGAGTAGTATTGGCATCAATAGTGCGTAAACTCTTCCTCCCAATATTGATAGACAATTTTGCATGTAGAAATATTTACCGTCGAGTATATTTAGATCACACGAAAAACCATGTGAAGCATTGTCTTTACGGGAGACATTAACTCGCCAACTTGAATAATAAACAACGCATTCAATAAGCCTATATGCAAGAACTAAATATAGAACCCAACTATAATAAGGAAAAAATATTAGTATAGGAAAAATAGAAAACAAAAAAACAGGGAAAGAAAGTATATAACTATACTCTTTATTAACAAAGTAAAATGAACTATATGAAACATTAATCGAAGAAAGCAAACAAATAAATTGCATCGATAATATTATATTTACTTCCATATCAAAGAAAAAATATAATATAGCTGAAATGAGCGTAGAAAAAGGAATGGCCACCAAAATTTTATAGTATAAAATTTTGGTTACCCCCCCAGTAAAGCTATCACTTTTAGAAGATAGCTTCGATAACATGTACTTTAGTGGGAATATATCGACTAGAGTCAAAAATATTACACAAATAGGAATTAAAATAACAACCTTTGAGTAATTATATTCATCCATCACAATACTAGAGATAAACATCAAGCCTATGTATAGGCCTGAGTTAGCAGCTCGAAAAGAGAATCTTCCTACGCTATTCCATATTGATTTGTTTAACATAGAGCAAAGCAACCCTCTTAAATAATGCGCATACTAACAGCAAAAAAGATAAGTAAAGGATAGTGTCATTAAACTTATAAGCAACTAATGACAAAACACAAACAGGTAAAAATGATGCATACAAAAAGGTTATTGTGAAGTTTCTCTTTATTTTAGAAAAATAGTCTACAGCTGACAATACAAAACCTAAAACAATAGATGATAGAAAAGCACCCCATAGAGATAACTCATTTATAATAGCAAGATGCATAGTATAGACATTTGTAACAACCCCTCCTACCTCGATAAAATCTAGCACAGAGGAATTAACTGAAATATATTCAAAGCCTAAGACCTTATTAACAATTAAATAAAACTTATTCAGTATTGTAGGTAGATAAGGTTCAAATATTACATTGTTGTATGTAAATAATTTTCCGTCTAAAGCATAAAGTGCGCCTATTGCATAGTCGTAGGGATAAAGAAGAACATTTGTAGTCAAACTAGATAGATCATTCAGACTATTCAAACTTCCCACATCATTGTCTATAGCTTTCCCGGTAAAAACAGAAAATAAGATAATGAACAAGTAAAATAATACAACTGCGATAATACTAAAATAAATCAATCTTATATCATTAGTGTTTGTCCGTCGATACTTCACACCGAACATCATTATTATACATGTGATGAAGTTAATTTTAGCCCCAGTAAAAAGCAGGCTAAGCAATACCAAAGCAATTCCAATGTATTCGACCTTATACAATTTGGTAAAACATGACTTATAGACAGCAAGGCAACAACTTAAAGAACCAAATATATAATAATAAATCAGAACTCCCGTATCGTTATTAATTTTATTAATATTTGATCTTGCTTGACCACTAAACAGAAAGTTTAAAAGACCAATTTCTTTTTCAATAGTTACTATAAAAACTAAAAAAAGAGAAAACCATATTAGCCAGGATAACTTTGTTAGTGATGCTATATTTTTTAAATTTTCAAAATCATTGTTCTCATGATAATCTAGACTAGAGTCACCTTCAAAAGATAAGTAAGAAATAACATACGATAAATTAAAAGCTAACAAATAACATAGCAAATATAGCCGAATCTCAACACTAAGCTCTCCAAAGGAAGATAGATCGAGTTGAGCTAGAAAAATTGCAAACAGCCAAGTCATATTGAAAACAAGATAAAGACTAAGCCCCCCATTATCTAACCTAGCTTTTAAAGCAATGACCGTAAAAATCATTAAGAACAAAAATATTATAAACATAAAATAATCATTTCAACCTAAATAATCAGAGTAACATCATTAAAAACTATATGGTCGCTAAGCTTTTATAATATTTAATTTCAATATAGAAATGAACATATCTCTATCAAAGATCACATAAACCACTTAATCAGAATTCCGACAAGCTATCTTAAACTAATATAAATTATAGAGGTTCATAACTCTGATTGACTCCAACATCAAACTACTCCAGCTAAAAAACTCTATTCGAGAAAGTGAAGAGTTACACAGAGTCTTGCTAGCAAGATAATATCCATTAATAAATAACCTAACCTTATTATGGGTTAAAATATCACCTGCTACTCTAGAAAATATCGACAACTCTTCAAGTGAAAATTTCAATTAGCTTTTCTATGAAAAATATTCACTTATTCTTTATACTGGTAGCTTATACTTCAAAGAAAATATCCATCGCACTATTTAGAATCATATTTCTTCACATACCAGGATACGGCATGCTTAATGGCTTTGTCTATTCTATGGGTTGGCTCATAACCTAATTTCAATTTAGCTTTTTGTATACTAGCTTGGGAGTGTCTAACATCACCCACACGGAAGTCTCTATAGGATGGTAATGTAGACAAATTGAAGTTCAATTCATTTAGTGAATTCTGTATCGAGCTATAAAGCTCATTTAAACTAGTCCTATCGCCAAGAGCAACATTGTATACTTCATCTTTAGCTTCATCAGGAGCTAAAGCAGCTAGAATGTTCATCTGTATTGTATTATCAATAAAGCAAAAATCTCTACTCGTTTCACCATCACCATTAATAAACACTTCTTCTTTCTTAATCATTGATGCTGTCCACTTTGGTATAACAGCCGCATAAGCACCATTGGGATCCTGTCTAGGCCCAAACACATTGAAATAACGTAGGCCAATAGTTTTAAAGCCGTAAGTACGTGCATAGACTCCAGCATAAAGCTCATTTACATATTTAGTAACAGCGTAAGGCGATAGTGGACTGCCAATATTTTCTTCTACTTTTGGTAACGCTGGATGGTCACCATAGGTTGAGCTGCTCGCAGCGTAGGTAAAACTACTCACTTGAGCTTCTTTTGCTGCCGTCAACATATTTACGAAACCAGTAATGTTTGCAGCATTGGTTGTGACAGGATCTGCAATTGACCTTGGCACACTGCCCAGAGCTGCTTGATGGAGGACATAGTCGACCGCAACTTCACCTAGACCAATAGCTTTCTCACAATCGGCGTAATTTCGAATATCACCTTCAATAAAAGAAAAACGCTTCCATTGCTCCTCAGTTACAAGCGAACGCACTTCATCCAAATTGTGCTGATGCCCTGTAGCAAAGTTATCTAGTCCAACCACTTTTTGATTTAATTTCAAGAGCGTCTCGAGTAGGTTGGAACCGATAAAACCTGCTACTCCTGTAATTAACCACTTTTGGGGAGATTCCGTTAATTGCTTTTTTATTTGATCATATTGAGTCATATCGGCCACTTGTTTAAGCTTAATGATTAAGGGGAAATAAAAGTACTATTTTGAGATAACGTGCTAATTTTCGCAGCACGTTATTTTAGGTTTGAGAGCATTAGCATTAGAGACGCATGTCTACATCGCTTTTTTCTAAGACATATTTTAAGTCATACAAGACATGTGTTTCTTTACCGAACTCTCTAATTTTTTCTGCACCTAACTGCTTGAATTCATCATGTGATACCGCTAAAACAATACCATCATAATGATTCAACTGTGCTTCTTTGATGACCGATAAACCATACTCGTGCTGTGCTTCCTCGTTTGAACACCAAGGGTCAAGAACATCAACGTTAATGTTGTATTCTTTAAGTTCAGAAACAATATCGATCACTTTAGTATTCCTAAGATCTGGGCAGTTTTCTTTAAACGTTAAGCCCATAACAAGTACATTAGCGCCTTCAACATGAATACGCTTTTTAAGCATACTTTTAACCAACGTAGAAACTACATACCCCCCCATACCATCATTCAAACGACGACCGGCTAGAATCATCTCCGGGTGATACCCTACTGTTTGAGCTTTATGTGTTAAGTAGTATGGGTCCACACCAATACAGTGACCGCCAACAAGACCAGGACGAAATGGTAAGAAGTTCCATTTAGTACCTGCCGCTTCTAATACTTCAAGAGTATCAATATTCAACTTATTAAATATAATTGAAAGCTCATTGATTAATGCAATATTCACATCTCGCTGAGTATTTTCAATGACTTTTGCCGCTTCTGCTACCTTAATGCTTGATGCTTTGTGTGTACCTGCGGTTATTATCGTTTTATACAATTGGTCTACAAATTCAGCCACTTCATCAGTAGAACCACTAGTCACTTTCAAAATATTAGTTACACGGTGCTCTTTATCGCCAGGGTTTATACGCTCAGGTGAGTATCCAGCAAAAAAATCTTTATTAAATGTTAAACTCGCTACATTCTCAACAACAGGAATACATACCTCTTCAGTCGCGCCAGGGTAAACTGTTGACTCATAGATGATAACATCACCTTTAGAAATAACAGAACCTAGTGCTTCCGACGCTTTAATCAACGGTGTCAAGTCCGGTTGTTTATACTCATCAATAGGGGTAGGAACGGTAACAATATAAACGTTACACTCTTTTAGCTCTTCAAGCGAAGCTGTATAAGTAAGATGAATAGCTTCTGCTAACTCATCACTCCCACATTCTAAGGTACTATCAATACCTTTAGCTAATTCATCAATACGACTTTGGTTAATATCAAAACCGATGGTTGCTTGCTTTTTACCGAATTCAACGGCTAGAGGTAGCCCAACATAACCTAATCCAATAATACCAATGTTCGCTTTCTCTAACGAAAAGTTCATATAATTTCACCTGATAGATATAAAAAATTTATCCACCTCAGTCATTCCTTCCCTACTAACTCTGCGAACTCACTTGTTAACACCTTGTTGCATAGACTTACATTTGGGAACGCTACCGCCCTTAGGTTTAGCTCCCAAAGGCGGTCAGTAGATAAAGGCTTACCGAGGTAAGCACAGTCATTTTAAATAGGCAGGATTGTAGCAAATAGCATGTGCATACTCTACGTTTATATTGATATCCCTTACTAAACGTCGCCATTGCAGATGACCTAAAAGAACATTTTATATACCGCAAAATTTTGTATCTTAAAAAATACGAGATTCGAAACAAAAAAACAGCATAACGAGACACAAGCAGACACCCAGAATATCAACGACTAACATTAGCAGGTTCACCTCAATAGTATTTGCCCAACAACATGCTCCCTCTGTATTCTCCCATCCTTTATCGCTATACTCCTGATCTATAGTTTTTCGCCCAATAACGAATAAGAGTTCAAGATATGCAAGAGTTAGTTCCATTTGTTCAAGAGAATATGATTTTAGCCATCGTATGGATCGGCTTAGTTGTTGCCATCATTGCGAACGTTATCAAAACATCAAACGCAGCCTACAAAGAGATCACGGCAGCGCAAACTACACAACTGATCAACCGTGAAAACGGCGTTGTGGTTGATATTCGTACTAAAGATGAGTTCAAAAAGGGCCATATTACGGACGCAGTTCACATTTTGCCGTCAGATATCAAAGCAAATAGCTTTGGTAGCCTTGAAAGCCACAAAGCAGACCCAATCATCGTAGTATGCAAGACAGGTCAAACCGCTCAAGAAAGCGCGAACTTGCTGGTTAAAGCAGGTTTCGAAAACGTAAGCGTACTGAAAAGCGGCTTAGTGGCTTGGAGCGAAGCTAACTTACCTTTGGTTAAAGGTAAGAAGTAGTTAAAGGTGAAAAACTTTTAAAGACAAGCAGTAAGCTGACCCGATTACACGAATATAACTTTAAGGTTTTGTTCGGCAGATATAACGAACAAAACCTAATTTAAATTTTTAAGGACAAGAAAATGGCTGAAGCAGCACAACAAGACGCACAACAAAACTTCGCAATCCAACGCATCTTCCTAAAAGATGTATCTTTCGAAGCGCCAAACTCTCCAGACATGTTTCAAAAAGAGTGGAACCCAGATGTAAAACTGGACCTAGACACTCAAAGCCGTGAACTTGGCGAAGGCGTTTACGAAGTAATCCTACGTCTAACTGTTACAGTTAAGAACGCAGAAGACACTGCATTCCTTTGTGAAGTTCAACAAGGCGGTATCTTCTCTGCAAGCGAAATGGAAGCTGGTCAACTGGCTCATTGCCTTGGTGCATTCTGCCCGAACATCCTGTTCCCATACGCTCGTGAAACGATTTCTAGCCTAGTGGTTAAAGGTACGTTCCCACAACTGAACCTAGCACCTGTAAACTTCGATGCTTTGTTCATGAACTACCTACAGAACCAAGCTCAGCAAGCTGAAGGCGAACAGGCTTAAGTCTCAAAGTAGAACTTAACTCTAACGATTCAAGCGCTAGTTCGCTTTTAAATGCACATCGCAACTTCTGCGATGTGCATTTTTTATTTACACTGTACTTTGGTAGAGCGCTTTTTCTTCTTAGTAAAGGGTTTCTCCAAAACTCTTCGATTTCCCTCATTATTTTTAGGTGGAAGCATGACAGACACAACTCGCCCGACTAATACGGCAGACGCTTACGGTAAAGACAGCGCTTACGGCAAAGAGATCGCCATGACTGTCATTGGTGCAGGTTCTTACGGAACCTCTTTAGCTATCTCTCTAGCGCGTAACGGTGCAAACGTTGTTCTTTGGGGGCATGACCCTGCTCATATGGCTCGCCTTGAATCTGAGCGTGCTAATAATGAGTTCCTGCCAAATATCGACTTTCCAGAAAGCCTAATCATCGAATCCGATCTTGAGAAAGCAGTAACAGCAAGTCGTGACCTTCTCGTTGTTGTGCCTAGCCACGTGTTTGGTATTGTTCTAAACAGCCTGAAACCTTACTTAGGTAGGGATTCTCGCATCTGTTGGGCGACCAAAGGCCTAGAGCCAGAAACAGGCCGCTTACTTAAAGATGTCGCGCACGATGTGCTGGGTGATGGGTACTCGCTAGCGGTTCTATCAGGGCCTACTTTTGCCAAAGAGTTAGCGATGGGCATGCCAACGGCTATCTCTGTCGCTTCACCAGATGAAGTATTCTTAGAAGAGCTGCAAGAGAAGATCCACTGCGGTAAAACATTCCGCGTATACGCAAACTCAGATTTCATCGGCATGCAACTTGGCGGCGCGGTGAAAAATGTTATCGCAATTGGCGCAGGCATGTCGGATGGCATTGGTTTTGGTGCCAATGCTCGTACTGCACTGATCACGCGTGGTTTAGCTGAAATGAGTCGCTTAGGCGCTGCACTGGGTGCACAACCCGAAACCTTTATGGGTATGGCAGGGCTGGGCGATCTAGTACTAACCTGTACTGATAACCAATCACGTAACCGTCGTTTTGGATTGGCTTTAGGTTCAGGTAAAGACGTCGATACTGCACAAGAAGAGATCGGCCAAGTGGTCGAAGGCTATCGCAACACTAAAGAAGTTTGGTTACTATCCGAACGTATGGGCGTTGAGATGCCAATTGTTGAACAAATCTATCAAGTGCTGTATCAAGGGAAAGATGCCCACTTAGCGGCACAAGATCTGCTTGCTCGAGACAAGAAGTCAGAGCGATAACATCGCTTATTAAGTCGTGGAATGAAATAGATAAAATGGATGGAAAAATGAAACACTGTGAACAGCAAAAGGTTTGGCAATGCATTGTGAAGGAAGCTCGACAGCAGTCAGAGCAAGAACCTATGCTTGCGAGTTTTTACCATGCCACCATTATCAACCACGAAAGCTTAGGCGCTGCATTAAGTTATATCCTAGCCAATAAGCTAAAGACGGCTTCAATGCCCGCAATGGCGGTGCGTGAGGTGGTTGAACAAGCATTCAAGCAAGATCAATCGATTATTGATGCGGCTGCTTGTGATATCTGTGCGACGGTAAATCGAGATCCTGCGGTCGAGATGTACTCGATGCCTCTGCTTTATCTGAAAGGCTACCACGCTTTGCAAGGTTACCGAGTGGCTAACTGGCTATGGAAGCAAGGGCGTATTGCACTTGCTACTTACCTACAGAACCAAATTTCGGTTGCTTGCCAAGTGGATATTCACCCAGCCGCTCGTATCGGTAAAGCGATCATGCTCGACCACGCCACCGGTATCGTGATTGGCGAAACAGCCGTAGTTGAAAATGATGTATCTATCCTTCAAGACGTGACTTTAGGTGGTACGGGTAAAGAAGGTGGCGATCGTCACCCTAAAATCCGAGAAGGTGTAATGATCGGTGCCGGCGCTAAAATACTTGGCAATATTGAAGTGGGTGAAGGCGCGAAAATTGGTTCTTGCTCAGTGGTTCTTCAAGCCGTTCCGCCTCATACGACTGTCGCTGGTGTTCCTGCAAAAATTGTTGGAAAGCCGAAAACTGATAAGCCATCTTTAGACATGGATCAGGGGTTTAACGGTCGCTCTCAGAACTTCATCCATGGTGATGGGATTTAAGAGCAGATTCGGGATCCGACGAATAGCCGATAGCCGATAGCCGAGATGCGAAAAGACTCGCAGCAGATGCTGATTATTAATAAGAGCAAAATGACGATAATGATGAAACCCGTTCAATCAATGAGCACTGTTCTTTTGATATCTGCCAGCCTTGGTGTTGCTCTTTTGTCTTCATCATCATTTGCTGCATCTCAAGGTGAACTGAAAGGCGTATCAAGCGAAATCTCTCGTCAACAGAAAGCGCTCTCTTCCCAGCAAAAGAAACTCGATAGCCTACAGGCAAACCTCAAGAAGCAGGAGCTGTCCATCGCTTCACTTGAAAAAGCGATTCTAGACAGTAAAAAGCAGCTCAATACTGCTAATGCTAATATTGCTAATTTAGACACAAAGATTAAAGCGCTCACTGCACAGAAAAAAGTCCAGACAGACAAGTTAGAGCAGCTCATTCAGACTTACTACATGACGAGTCGAGCTAAGGCTTCTTCTCACATTCTCAACACCGGTGTAGAAGAAGATCGCATCAGTCATTATTACCAGCACCTTGCCAAAGCTCGCTCCGCAACCATTAAAACGATTGAACAGACGCAACTTGAATTAGAAGAAAGCCACAAACAGCGTCAACTTGAGCAAGAACAGATAGCAACACTGCTAAAACAGCAAACCACCAAGCGCGATACGTTAGCCAAAACTCAAACGCAGCGTAAGAAAACGGTTGGCAGCATCAAGAAAAACATCTCGGGTGACAAGAATTACCTAGCAGAGCTTCAGCGAAATGAAACACGCCTCAAAGCTGAAATAGCGAAAGCAGAAAAAGCGGCTCGAGAACGACGTAATGCAGTCCCGATGGATGGGTTAGCCAAACGCAAAGGTAAACTGCCTTGGCCAATCAAAGACAAAGTTCTGCATAACTACGGCTCACGCCAAACGGGTCAAATTAACTGGAAAGGCATGGTGATAAACGCCAAGTACGGTCAGCAGGTAAAATCGGTTTACTCTGGCACGGTGGTATTTGCAGAGTATCTGCGAGGCTATGGTTTAGTGGTTCTTCTCGATCATGGTAAAGGTGATATGACGCTCTATGGCTTTAACCAAGCACTACTGAAGAAAGAAGGTGACAAGGTTAAAGCGGGTGAAGCCATCGCGCTTGCAGGTGACACTGGCGGCCAAACACGCCCATCATTGTACTTTGAAATTCGTAGAAACAGCCAAGCTCAGAATCCAAAGAGCTGGTTGGTTCGATAAAGAGCAGATACGGGATGCGAGTATCTTTCTTCGAATCCCGTATACCGCTTACTCGTCTCTTTCTATTTAGAGTTCAACGCCCTTACACCATCTTCTAATAATGTCAGCTGTTCAAAACCTTGCGCGGTCGCAATTGGTTTAACGGTCGCTATCATCTGCAGCATTCCTTGATGAACGACTTGCTCGGTAATTTGGGCTTTTGGAGACATCGCAGACTGATACGCCAACCAACCCGATGCGATCAAGTGAAGAGAAGTGACCATCGATTTCATTTCCGTATCCGTTGCTTTGAGCAGGTTCAACTCAACGAAGGCTCGCATGATATCGACAAGATTCGTTTGCAGCTTTTCTTGTACGGCCATGTAATCAAGGTGGAGTTTTTCATCACGTGACAATATTTCAGGCAGATTCGCATAGAAGAATCGGTACTTCCACATCAGTGTGAAGATAGAATCTAAGTAAGTCTTTAGTAACGTCAGGCTTTCTTGTTGGCCTTGAATCGGTGTGAACCTTTCAAGTAACTCTGTCGAATAGAGAGTAAAGATGTCACGGACAATTTCTTGCTTGTTGCGGAAATGGTAGTAGAGGTTACCAGGGCTAATCTCGATATGCTCAGCAATATGATTGGTCGTAATACTACGCTCACCGTGCTCATTAAAAAGCTCTAGAGCAGCGTAAACAATCTTGTCACGTGTTTTCATTAGTTATTAGTATCCCTATCCGTTTAGAGGTTCAGTATATCGCCACTAAACGGATAGATCGAGCTGTTAACATCTGGTCTAATTAGCATTAGCTAAAATAAAACCAGATCAATCACTGCCAAAGAGGTCTCGCGTGTAAACCTTATCTGCAACGTCTGCGATCTCTTCTACCATTCGATTAGAAACAATCACATCGGACACCGCTTTGAACTCAGCAAGATCAGAATAGACTTTCGAGTTAAAGAAGTGCTCTTCTTTCAATACCGGTTCAAACACGACGACTTCGATGCCTTTGGCTTTTAAACGCTTCATGATCCCTTGGATGGAAGAAGCACGGAAATTGTCAGAGCCCGCCTTCATGATCAAACGATAAATACCGACAATTTTAGGCGAGCGCTTAATAATTGAATCCGCAATGAAGTCCTTACGAGTACGGTTAGCATCGACAATGGCACCGACAATGTTGTTTGGTACATCTTGGTAGTTCGCTAATAGCTGTTTGGTATCTTTGGGTAAGCAGTAGCCACCGTAGCCAAACGAAGGGTTGTTGTAGTGACTGCCAATTCGAGGGTCTAAGCCAACACCTTCGATGATCTGACGAGAATCCAAGCCATGCGCTTCCGCGTAAGAATCAAGCTCATTGAAATAAGAAACTCGCATCGCTAGGTAGGTATTTGAGAACAGTTTTACTGCTTCTGCTTCTGTTGAGTTAGTAAACAAAACATCGATGCTTTCTTTTTCTGCGCCTTCAACCAGCAGATTCGCAAACACTTTAGCGCGTTCAGAACATTCACCAACGATAATACGTGATGGGTGTAGATTATCGTACAGGGCCTTGCCTTCACGCAAAAACTCCGGTGAGAACATGACGTTTTCGCAGTTCAGCTCTTGCTTAATACGCTCGGTATAGCCAACCGGCACCGTTGATTTAATAACCATCACCGCATCAGGATTGATCTCCATGACGTCTTTGATGACAGATTCTACAGAGCTGGTATCAAAATAATTGTTTTTAGGGTCATAATCGGTAGGTGTAGCAATGATGACAAATTCAGCATTTTTGTAAGCGGCTTTATCCGTTGTTGCCATGAAGTTCAGCGTCTTATTTGATAGAAAGTGCTCAATCTCATTATCTACAATCGGTGACTGCTTATTATTCAGCATTGTCACTTTTTCATCGATGATATCTACCGCGACTACTTCATGATGTTGTGCTAACAGCATTGCGTTTGATAGACCCACATACCCAGTACCGGCTACTGCAATCTTCATGATAATACCTATAGTTTTGAGTAATTAACTCAACATAATTTATAACTTAGCTTGCCGTATCATACTCTGGTTGGGGAATTATTCCACTAGCCCGCTTTATCCATTCCTTGCTATACTCGTGACAGTTTTGTATTCAAAAGAGTTAGAAAATTATGATTATCGTAACGGGTGGTGCTGGCATGATTGGCAGCAATATTGTTAAGGCGCTTAATGAAGCGGGCCACAACGATATTCTAGTCGTCGACAACTTAAAAGATGGTAAGAAATTTAAGAACCTTGTAGACCTAGACATCACGGATTACATGGATCGTGATGACTTCCTAACTCAAGTCATGGCCGGTGATGATTTTGGTCATATTGAAGCTGTTTTCCATGAAGGAGCATGCTCTGCTACCACTGAGTGGGATGGCAAATACATGATGCTCAACAACTATGAATACTCAAAAGAGCTACTTCATTACTGTGTTGAACGTGAAATTCCTTTCTTGTATGCCTCTTCAGCTGCAACTTACGGTGAAACCGACACTTTCATTGAAGAACGAGAGTACGAAGGTGCATTGAATGTCTACGGCTATTCAAAACAACAATTTGATAACTACGTTCGCCGCTTAACCGCGGATGCAGCAGCACACAACGAAAAGCTTTCGCAAATCGTAGGGTTTCGTTACTTCAATGTTTATGGTCCACGCGAGCAACACAAAGGCAGCATGGCCTCTGTCGCTTTCCACCTAAACAACCAAATGAATTCCGGTGAAAACCCGAAATTGTTCGCAGGTAGCGAAACCTTTAAGCGTGATTTTGTGTATGTCGGTGATGTTGCAGCAGTAAACCTGTGGTTCTTAGAAAATGGTGTTTCTGGCATCTTTAACCTAGGCACCGGCAATGCTGAGTCGTTTGAAGAAGTCGCCAAGGCAGTTATCAAGCACCATGGTAAAGGCGAAATCGAAACGATTCCTTTCCCTGAGCATTTAAAAGGTGCTTACCAAGAATTCACTCAAGCAGACCTAACGAAGCTTCGCGGTACAGGTTGCGATATCGAGTTTAAAGCAGTAGCCGATGGCGTTGCTGAGTACATGAAGATCGTAAACGCTTAACGGTATATTTCAGATTAGGACCAATAATACACCCTACTTTTAGCGTGTATTATTGGGAATGTCTAACGAATATAATCATTCCCAGAGTGACAGATATTAAGTTAACTCTCTGATTTAAATAATGTAGTGAATGAATGACCACACAACGCAATGATTTTGATCCAAAAGCTTACAATCCTGAGTTTGAATGGGGTTTTCTAGCACCTAAATACTGGGGAACTTGGATTGCTGTTTTGTTATCGTCTTTAGTCTGCTTCTTACCTAATAGCATTCGTTTAGCATTAGCTAAGTTTATGGCTAAGCAAGCTGTAAAAATTAAGAATAAGGCTAACCGCCGGGCTCGAGTGAATCTTGAGATGTGTTTCCCTGAGCAATCTATCGAAGAGCGCGAAGAAACTCTCTATCAGTCATACGTTACTTCCATCTCATTTTTGATGGGATTTGCTTCACTGACACTCAAGAGTAAAACTTGGCTAGAGAATAACACTGCGATAAACGGCCTGAGCAACCTAACCGATATTACAGACAGTGGCGAGAATGTGATCTTGCTGGTGCCACACACATGGGCTATCGATATCCCAGCGGTATTATTAGCTTCACGCAATTTACCTGTATCTGCGATGGCGAAAGCACAAAAAAACAAACTCAGTGACTGGCTAATGCACCGACAGCGCGTGCAATACGGCGGTCGTGTTTATGATCGCAGCGGTGGTATCAAACCTTTCATCAAGTCGGTACGTGATGGGTACCTGGGTTACTACCTCCCTGATGAAGATCTTGGCCGTGAGCACAGTGTCTTCGTTGACTTTTTCGCGACTCAAAAAGCAACTATCTCAGGCCTTGGTCGCCT
Organism: Vibrio sp. 10N.247.311.12; assembly: GCF_041467515.1. NCBI lineage: Bacteria > Pseudomonadati > Pseudomonadota > Gammaproteobacteria > Vibrionales > Vibrionaceae > Vibrio > Vibrio sp. 10N.247.311.12. Next base: position 3,264 of record NZ_JBFSUV010000010.1, on the reverse strand, counting down.
ATCAAAACTCAGTAAAGCTAAAATTGTGCCCTTGTTTGCTCAATACGATAGCAGTACAGGCCAATACGCCCTGGACTTCTACCCTGCTCTACCCTTCCCAACAGGAGGCGAAGAAGAGGACGCGCGTATGATGAATCAATGTATTGAAGACTACGTAAGCAAAAAGCCTGAGCAATATATGTGGATCTTAAGACTGCTTAAGACTCGTCCGGAAAGTAATGACAACCCGTATCACAGATAAACATAAACCTGAGATATTATAGATGAGAAATCATACAACTAGAGCATTCACGCTCCACAAAGATCCTATCATTGTTATTATTACCCGATCGCTTAAGATGTAAGAGAATTACCATGACTAAAATTTTTGTCATAAACTTAGAATCTTCGACAGAGAGAAAAGAGAACATTAGTCGTCAACTAGATGAACTATCTCTTCCTTTTGAGTTTTTTTCTGCGATAGATGGCCGAATGTCTCCTCCTCATCCGCTACTGAAACTTTATAACGATGATTTAAGCCAAACATACAGAGCAAAGACATTGAGTGCAGGACAGCTAGGATGCTATGCAAGCCACTTTTTATTATGGGAAAAGTGTGTTGAACTCAATCAGTCAATAATCGTAATTGAAGATGATGCTCTTCTATATAAAGAAGAATTCCTCAACTTCATTCGAGATATTAGTGATATACCAGAAAATGTAGAGTGTGTGAGATTATTCAAAAATAAACGCCGTAAATATGATTCTTACGAAGTGTTCGAAGCTAATTCCACTAGTATTCATAAGTTCACTAAAGGGCATATGAGTGCAACAGCCTATTTCTTGAGGCCTTCAGGGGCGAATAAATTCCTTGAACATTCAAAAGAGTGGTATATGGCCGTAGATATTTATATGGACCGATTCTGGCAAAACGATGTTGAATGCTATGGAACTGCTGTTCCTTGTTTAACAAACGACCCTAAGTTTGATTCTGATATCGGGTATGAAAAACGCACTAGCACTAGAAGCTTATTCAAGAAATGTAAGCGTGAGTGGTTCAATTTAAACGAAACAATTCAACGTAATTTACATAATATAAAATTCAAATACTCGAAGCGGTAATCCAATGAAAATTCTTATTGCTAGTTCCTACTATCATGCTCGAAATAGTGTACGTCCTGAAGCCGAAATGTTTATAGAAATGGTAAAGCAAGGTCATGAGGTCACAGTTCTTACCCAAGGCGATGCAGAATACGCTCAACGGTTTCAAGAAAATGGCGTAAGAGTTGTTGATGCCTACCCAAATAAAAAGATTTGTTTAAAGACTATCAAAGCTTATAGGGCTGAACTGAACAGCAAAGCCTATGACATTTTTTATGCATTTAATTCTAAGACGATACCAAACGCTGCGTTTGCTTGTATTGGTAAGAAAACAAAATTAATCACATATCGCGGGACTACAGGTGGCCTGTATCGCCATGATCCTTCAGCCTACCTCACTCACCTGCACCCAAAAGTCAGTGGTGTTGTATGCGTATCAAAAGCTGTCGCCAATGACGTTAAAAAGAGAGTTTGGTGCAATAAAGATAATGTAGTTACCATCTACAAAGGTCACGAACTAGACTGGTATACTGTTCAGGAAAATAAGCCAGAAGAGTTTGGCTTAGACTCCAATAATGTCATTGCTGTGTGTGCTGCTCATGTTAGGCCCAGCAAGGGAATTGATGTTCTAATCAGAGCTACACACTTTGTTGATAACCCAAACTTTCATCTTCTTTTAATTGGCAGTGGTTACGAACCTTATTTTGATATGGCGAAAGATAGCCCTATGTCAGAGAGAATACACTTCATTGGTCACAGAAAAGATGTTCCATCCATTATGGCTATGGCTGATTTTCAAATTCAACCATCAATCAGTGGAGAGGGGCTCCCAAGAACGATTGTTGAAGCTATGGCAAATGGGACACCGTCAATAGTGACAACAACTGGAGGCTCCCCAGAACTTATTGAAGAAAACGAAACTGGCCACATTGTTCCCGTAAAAAACGCTCAGTTATTAGGTGAATCTATAAACAATATGGCGAAGAATAAAGAACATTGCGCGGAGATGGGACGTAAAGCAAAAATCAGACTTCAACGCTACTTTTCGTCATCAGAAACAGTAAAACAGCATATTAACTTTTTTGAAAAACTAACTAAGAAATAATTTGATACTAACAGGGCAGGAAAATGATTTAGCCTGCCCTAACGATTTAGTTTTGATCTTTGATAATTTTATTTATCACTTCCTTTTGAATCTCGACTATCGCATTGAGTTGCTCCAAAGAGCTCAACTGGTAATTGCTCTTGTCATTGGCTAAAACTTTAAGCTTCAATTGTAAATTTTTCATATCGCCATTAGAGGCCAGTTTGTAAACAGTCACGAGTGACAGCCACTTTCTCGATGAAGATTTAAATAATTTAGCTACATTTCTCTTACACGTATTTTCTAACAATTTACCAATGGGCATTTTACTAACACTCATAAAAGGTAAGTCGTGTAAGGTTAGCTCTACACCCATAGATTCAGCAAAGTCATACCACTTTTCATCGTCAAATGCAGGAGAGAAACGAACTCCTTTCCAAGGGATGCGAAGTGCGTCCGCAATAATTGCACCGTGCATGGCCTCAGTCACAACGGACTCACACTCTTGAAGAGCCAACAAAAAAGTCTCGACCGGTTGTTTTGCTGTAATGTATGTTAAACCTATCTTCTGGCAAACTTTATCCCAATCGATAAAATCTTCACTACGATGATGAGGTATAAATCCAATCTTCCCTTTTTGTATTTCCGCTTTAGGGAAGTCAACTTCACGAAGGAGATAAGCACCATCTCCAACCACCAGTTCGGGTTTTAACCCTAATTTTTTTGCCGTCCTAGGCCCTCTTACACCATAAACAGTACACTTGTCAGATAACTTGGGGACGTTCCACTCCCATGCACCTGATGAGAAAATAATAACTTCGTCCGCACCTGAAAGAGTTTTATTTAATCGCTTCTCCGTCAAAATCGTCCCTATGCCTAAAAAATAACGAGAGCTATCTTCTACAATCAAGTCACCAAACAGTTGTGGCCATAGCCAAGGGTTAAGATCATCCCCTACATTGTAAGTATCTGACAGGCAGTACTCTAATTTAAAAGGTTCATCGCGGATTAGCGGGAACTAAAAACAAAAACGGTAGTAAGTGATATGGTTTAGTCGCCAAACAAAAATCATACACAAACTACCGTTTTCATGCCGAATC